>JBDUAX010000032.1:0-18230 GCA_040004455.1 Gemmatimonadaceae bacterium | reverse complement strand
GGCCTCACGCTCGCTGGAATTATCGCGTTTCTGGCCGATTCACGTTTCGGAATTTCGCGCAAATTGCTCGTAACGTTTGTTGCACTGTGGTACGGTGTCGGTGGAATACTTGGCACCGCATTGTTGTTCGCTGCCACCGTCACGAAGCATGCACCCTACATGGGCGCGAACTCCGTACTCTGGCAAATCAACACGATACTGCTGATTGCCGCATTTGTCGTACCGATGTCTGTATCCCGGCGACAGTCAACTGCGGCCGCTCGCGTTTTGAGCATAACAATACTTGTGCTGTCGGTGGTTGGAATGCTCCTGCAAATCGTGCCAACGCTGACGCAGCACAATGGGGTTGTCATCGCCGTGACATTTCCAGTGCACTTCGCCATAGCAATTGCTCTCTGGCGCATGCCGCGCGCCGATCGCCCGCGGCGCGTTCCGGCGGCGGCAATGCAACGGGCCGCATGAATTTCTCTGTGCTGACAAAGTCGATGCGGTTGCAATGACAGCGAAAGACGTATCCGTAGGAATTGACGTCGGTGGCACATTCACTGATCTCGCGGCTCTCAGCATCGACGGGGAGATCTTCACGACAAAGGTTCTCAGCACGCCATCTGACCGGGCCACTGGAGTTCTAGGCTCGTTGCACGCCGCCGCGCTCGCCGGTGAGGCTGTCAAACAACTCGCGCACGGCACAACGGTCGTTACGAACCTGTTGCTCGAACGCAAAGGAGCGCGTGTTGTTCTCTGCGCCACCGCGGGCTTTACCGATTTGCTTGAGCTTCGCCGACAGGAACGCGCGTCGCTCTACGACTTGACCGCGCATCACCCGGAATCGCTCGTGCCGCTGGATCGCGTTGTTGCTGTCAGCGAACGCATGTTGTTCGATGGCGTCGACATTCCGCTCACGCATTCTGCGATCAGGGAAGTTGTGGCCTCTGTCATTGCACTGCAACCTGATACCGTCGCAATCGCGTTGCTGCATGCGTATGCAAACCCGTTGCACGAAATACTCCTGCGCGACGCCCTCAATAAGGCGTACCACGAACTCGGCAAACCCTGCGACGTGATTTGTTCGCATGAGGTGCTGCCGGAAATTCGCGAATACGAGCGCACCGCGACAACGGTTGCCGAAGCCTACGCTCGACCGGTCGTGCAGAAATACCTCGAAACTTTATCCAGTCGCCTTGCGGCCGACGGTTTTCGCGCGCCACACGTCATGACTTCTGCCGGTGGGACGCTGTCGGTTCCACAAGCATCACTGCACGCAGCGGCGCTCGCACTTTCGGGACCCGCTGGTGGTGTTACGGGTTCCGCAGCAGTGGTGCGCGAGCTTGGAATTCCCCTCGCACTCACCATCGACATTGGTGGAACGAGCGCCGACGTAGGTCTGATTGTTGACGGTGAACCACTCGTTGAACGAGGTGGTTCGGTTGCGGGGGTTCCGATTGCGTTGCCACGCGTTCTGGTTGAACCGGTCGCGGCAGGTGGCGGCAGCATTGGTTGGATTGATGAAGGCGGCGCGTTGCGTGCTGGCCCGCACAGCGCTGGCGCAGTTCCAGGTCCTGCCGCGTATGGACGCGGCGGCGTTGAGGCAACCGTCACCGACGCGCACGTTGTGTTGGGCAACGTTTCGGAGGGAGAGTGGAGCGGCGGCGTTCACATCGACGGAGAACGCGCGCGCAGTGCAGTGCAACTTCTCGCTGCACGACTGGGAGTTTCACTTCATCGTGCTGCACAAGGCCTGATCAGCACCGCCGACGCCACAATGGCGCGAGCGTTGCGCCGAGTGAGTGTGGAGCGTGGTGTTGATCCTCGATCGGCAACGTTGGTTGCATTTGGCGGCGGCGGTCCACTGCACGCGTGCGGACTTGCAGAACTTCTCGCAATGACGCGCATTCTCGTTCCTCCGCACGCCGGTGTGCTGAGCGCAATCGGACTTGCCCTCGCGCCTGAACGTCGCGAGGGGTTGGCGAGTTTGCTCGTGCAGTGCGATGCGCTGTCTGCGAGCGAGCTCACGCGAACTCTGCAGGCGCAGATCGCAGAAGTGCGCGGCGCGGATGGTGAAAGACTCAGCGCACGAAGCTGGGCGCGTGCGCGCTACGTTGGTCAGGGGTACGAACTCGAAATCGCAGTTGCGGATGGCGACGATGGAACAGCAATTGCCAAACGCTTCGCCGCAGCACACGCAAAGCGCATGGGATTCGCGCTCGATCGCGCCGTTGAATGCGTGAGTTTGCGCGTAGCGCTGGTTGGCGAAGCGTGGCCGGCGCGCTTCGCGCGTGCACCCAAAGACGGCGTGCTGCCCGATGATGTTGATGACGGGCGCGCAATGGATCGCACGATTGTCGGCCCGTTCACCGTTCGACTTCCCGATGCCACTATGCGCGTGAGCGAAGGTTGGACGGCGCGTTCGTTGCCGATGGGCGGTTGGCTCATGGAAGTGAACGCGTGAGCAAGAACAGCGAAGCGACTACGCTCACTCTGGAAGAGCCTCGCGCTGGCCGGATTATCGGTCATGCAATTGCTCCACTGGCGCCCGTTGCAGGATCAGTTTCAGTGCTGATCGTTGGCGAAGCGCCGGGACCGCGAGGCGCTGACAAAAGTGGATTTCCATTCTTCGGTGACGCCGCGGGAAAACACCTGTACCTCGCGCTTCGAAAGCTCGGCGCGGTGCAACTTCCCGACGGCATCGACGAATTGCCCTGGGATGGCGCGAAGTTTCGGGCGGCCGGCTACGCGCCAATTGCAATCAATGTCGCACTCACGAACGCGTTCAATCATTGTCCGACCGACGACGGCATGCGTTTTCGCGCACCGACTCGCGCGGAACTCGAAGGGGATGAAAACAGCTCGCGACTCGCGACGGAAATCTCTGGTTTCAAAAAACGTGGACTGGGCGGCGTCGTTACGCTCGGCAAAGTTGCAGAACGCACCGTGCGTTTCGTCATCGACAAACATTTCGCCAACGAAATCCAGGTGCACGCATTACCGCATCCGTCTGCACAAGGTTTGCTCTCAATGGCGCCCAATCGTGGACGCGGTGCAAAGATGGCCGATTTGCAAGCGCAATGGATGCAGCAGTGCATGAACGCGATACATGAGGCCGGGTTTGGCTTCGGTACATTGCCTTCCAGCAACTCGCGAGCTGCCACATGAGTGCTGAAACCAACAAATTCGACGCGCTCGAACTCACTGTCTTCTCGCAGGGCGTCGCAATGCTCGCTGAAGAAATGGGAAGCATTCTCGAGCGCGGTGCAATTTCACCGAACATTCGCGAACGTCGCGACGCGTCGTGTGCGCTGTTCGATGCGGCGGGTCGTATGGTTGCGCAGGCCGCGCACATTCCGGTGCACCTCGGCGCAATGCCCGAATCTGTTGCCGCGGTTCGCGCGCGCGATCCGCAGCCGGGCGACCTGTTCTTGTTGAATGACCCGGCTCACGGCGGATCGCACCTTCCCGATTTAACACTCGTGGAAGTTATCGGTCACCCCGACGACAACACGCGCATTGCAGGCTACGCAGCAGTTCGCGCGCATCACGCCGATGTTGGTGGAATGAGTCCCGGCAGCATGCCATTTGGCGCGACAGAACTCGTGCAGGAAGGATTGGTAGTGCCTCCAGTTCGATTGGAGCGCGCCGGAGTTCTGCAGGAAGATGTGTGGGCGCTCGTACTGGCGAATGTTCGCACCCCCGCGGAACGACTTGGCGATTTGAGTGCGCAACGCGCTGCATGTCTGGCGGGACGAGAGGGTTGGCAACGTCTCATTCGCAAAATGGGTAGCGAGACGCTCACCGATGCCATTGACGCACTTCTGAATTACACCGAGCGTCGCGTTCGCGCGCGACTTGCGCTACTCGAAGGCGCACACGGCCGCGCCGAAGATGTTCTCGAAGGTGATGGAGTTGATGATCGCGCAATTCCCATCGTCGTCGACGTTCGCGTGCACGAGCAGACCTTGCACATGGATCTCACCGGCACTTCCGGAGCAGTGCGTGGCAACGTGAACGCACCGCGCGCCGTCGCGCGCGCGGCGGCGGTGTTCGTCTTGCGCGTGCTTTGCGATGACGATGTTCCTGTCAACGACGGTGTCGCCCGCGCGCTGCATCTCATCATTCCCGACAACTGCGTTGCGAATGCAAAGTGGCCAAGTGCTGTTGCCGCGGGCAACGTTGAATTGTCGCAGCGCATCACCGATACATGTTTTGCAGCACTCGCTACGGCCGCGCACAAAAAGAACGTTCTGCATTTGCCAATTCCGGCGTGTGGTCAGGGTACGATGAACAACATCACTCTGGGCGCGCCGGGTTGGAGCTTTTATGAAACACTCGGCGGTGGACAAGGGGCGAGTGAACGGGGCGATGGCCCTTCGGCAGTACACGTTGGCATGAGCAACACTCGCAACACACCGGTCGAATCACTTGAGCGCGCGTACCCGCTTCGCATCGATCGCTATGAACTGCGCAAACGAAGTGGAGGCGCGGGAACGCACGTTGGTGGCAACGGCGTCATTCGCAGCTATCGGGCGCTGGGCGAGTGCACTGCAACGCTACTTACCGAACGTCGTACTGTTGCCCCGCCCGGCGCGCGCGGAGGTCAACCAGGAATGGCTGGAAGGAATTCTCTCAATGGCACGACACTGCCTGCGAAGACTCGTGTGACTATGAAGGCAGGAGACGTGTTGACAATTGAAACTCCGGGCGGCGGCGGTTACGGCAGTAGTTGATTTTTTTCGACAATTCGCTCAAACGAATTGCGTGAATCAGATATTCACAACCAACCCTTCGTACGCCGCCGAAATTTGCAAACGACTACTGTGCTCTGCGGCAATGGCCTGACACGATGCAACCAGTGCGTCAACATCATCGTCATTGCGATCGGGATGATGATGGAACAGCAGTAATGAACTCGCGTTGCATTCAATGGCAAAGCGCGTTGCTTCTTCGGCCGACGAATGTCCCCAACCGGTATAACGACCGATTTCCTCGCTGTTGTAGGTCGCGTCGTGAATAAGCAGCGATACTCCCCGCAGCGATGTTGCCAATGCGGATCGCCACTGGTTCACCGTCGGATCCAGACTGGCATAGAACAATTCGTTGTCCGGTGCAAACGCGATCGCCGCACCCGCTGAATCGTCAATGCGAAAAATCCCTGCCCCTCCATTGTGTCGCGCATCGAATTTGTAAACGCGGCAACTCGCGTCAACCTCCATTGGCGCCTGCGACAAACAAGGCAACACTCGCAGGACTTCGCGAAGAGTTGGCACCGGCACGTACAAAGGCGGCCCCAACAAGGTCGCCGCCAAATCATGAAACTGTTCGGGAGTTGAGTTGCCACAGCGCAACACGACGCATTCTGCCGTACTTCGGAAAGGCTGAAAGTACGGCAGCCCCATTACGTGATCGAGATGGCGATGTGTGAGAAACAAATAAATCGGCGAACGTTCACCCAGTGCATGTGGCTCCTCTAACATCTCGGTGCCTAACGCACGAATGCCGGAGCCCGCATCAAGAACTATGCGCGAGCCACCGGCGGTTCGAATTTCAACACATGATGTGTGGCCGCCATATCGCAGAGTGTGCTGCCCTGGCGACGGAATAGTCCCACGCGCCCCCCAGCACCGAAGGCGAAATCGGGGGGCACCAGTCACCGCTACTACAGTCTCGGCCTTGAGCGCGTTTCGAGAGCCGGACGATCGGTGATCGTAACCTGGCGTCTCAACACACTGATCAAACCCTTCTCCTGAAATTCTGCCATCGCACGCGAAACAGTTTCTCGACTCGCGCCAATCATTTGCGCAATTGTTTGATGTGTCAGCGGCTTGATGAGTGTTGCAGGCGCGCCCGGCGTCGCGTTCTCAAGAAGGACCTTTGCAACACGTCCCGGAACATCGAGCAAAACGAGACTGCCAATGGTGCCGTCAGCTTGACGAAGGCGACGCGACAACTCCATCAACAGCGACCAACCAACTTGTGGCTGCTGTTCAACCTGTCGGCGAAAATCGGCTCGTCGCAGTACGAGCAGGCTCGAAGCAGTGGTCGCCATGACGTGTGCGGAGCGCGGCCTGCCATCGATCAGTGCGAGTTCACCAAAGTGATCGCTCGTTCCGAGTTGGCCGAGTATGACTTCGCGGCCGTCTTCGCCAACAAGCATGACTTTCACTTCGCCGCTGCGAACGAGGTACAGCGCGTCACCCGG
Organism: Gemmatimonadaceae bacterium; assembly: GCA_040004455.1. GTDB lineage: Bacteria > Gemmatimonadota > Gemmatimonadetes > Gemmatimonadales > Gemmatimonadaceae > Gemmatimonas. The sequence continues at coordinate 12,037 of JBDUAX010000032.1, read as the reverse complement.
ATCGCCTTCGCTCACAATCATGGCGCCCTTCGCATATTTCTGTTCGCGCGTGATTTCGGCGAAGCTGCGTAAAGCGGCGCGGTCCAGCTCTCTGAAGAGCGGAACAGTTGAAAGAAAATCGGCGATGCGGTCGAGCGAGACGCTCATGGAAGGCGGGGCAAATCGAACGGGAGTGGTGCCGAATGTGACCATTTTTTGGGCTCTCTCTGGAGCGCCTTGGTGGCGCCGACGAAGGTACCGTAAGGAACGGCGGAGGCAAGGTGCACCACGGTCACCACAGGCATCGGACGCCCCGAATGCCATCATCGGCGATCGTGATTATCTTCACGTATACCACGAACGAAAACGTTCGTTCAATCTTGCGTTCCCGGTCAAAATGACGACCGGCGTATGTATGATAGGACCTGCGTCACCGAGCGCCAGTGACGAATATCACCCTACAGAATTTGCGTCTCATTTTGCGATCACCGCAGCTATCCGCGCATCTGGCATTTGTGCGCTCATCCGTATGTTGAACCATCTACGCGAACGCATCGCGTCTGCATTGTTGCGCGCTGAAGAAGTTGACCGATTGCTGTCCGATCCCGACACGGTGAAGGATTCGCGCAAGCTCGCGGAACTCGGTAAGGAACATCGCCGACTGGCGGGAGTTGTTGAGCGCGCGAACAGACTCGAGAAACTCGATAGGGAATTGGGAGACGCGCGCGAAATGGCCAACGGCGATGACGCCGACATGGCGTCGGAGGCACAGGCAGAAGGCACGTTGCTTGAAGCCGAGCAGAAGCAGTTGTACGAAGAGTTATTGCCCTTGTTGATTCCGCGCGACCCACTCGACGACCGTCCGGCAATTTTTGAAATTCGCGCGGCTACCGGTGGTGATGAAGCCGCGCTTTTCGCGGCCGATTTGTTGCGCATGTACACGCGTTTCATCGAACGTCGTGGGTGGAAAATCGAAAACATTTCACACTCAGCTGGAACGTTGCAGGGCGTGAAGGAAGCGATTTTCAAGGTTATTGGCGACGGAGCATTTGGTGTGTTGCGTTGGGAATCCGGAGTGCATCGCGTGCAACGCGTGCCTGCAACAGAAAGTCAGGGTCGCATTCACACCTCGGCCGCAACGGTCGCGGTGCTTCCCGAAGCAGAAGAAGTTGACGTGCGCATCGAAGACAAGGATTTACGCATCGATGTGTTTCGTTCATCGGGCCCTGGCGGACAGAGTGTGAACACCACCGACTCCGCGGTGCGCATCACGCACATTCCATCCGGTTTGGTTGTTTCTCAGCAGGATCAGAAATCGCAATTGCAGAACAAGGCGAAAGGCATGGAAGTATTACGGTCGCGCTTGCTCGATTTGCGTTTGTCCGAACAGGAAGCGGAGCGTTCACGCCAGCGCCGATCGCAGGTCTCAACTGGCGATCGTTCGGCGAAAATTCGCACGTACAACTATCCACAGGGTCGCGTCACTGATCATCGCGTTGGTGTGACGCTGTACGATCTTGATCGCGTAGTCGATGGCGATTTGAAACCATTTCTTGACGCGCTCGCACTGGCGAACGCTGAAGAACGGCTCACGGAGTAACTGGTCGTGTCGTTGAAATACACGTCAATGCTCCGCGACTCCAGCTGGTGAGCCCCGCACAATGTAGCCCGTCGTTCTCTGGCACCAACATGATCTTGATTCGAACAATTCTCGAAGTCTCCAGCGGAATTTTGCAGGTCTCGACTGAATACAACGAACTTGAAACGGTTGACAAAGAACGAGCGTGCGATCGCGAAGCACGCGAGATGCTGTCGGCAATCCTCGATGTAACTCCTGGTGAAGTTTCTCGCAGGAGCGACAAGCTGGTTGACGAGTCGACTGCGCAACGAGCATACGAGGCCGCGCGACGTCGATCACTCGGCGAACCGCTGGCCTACTGCCTGGGCTCCGCCGCGTTTCGGCATCTGATACTCAATGTCGATTCGCGCGTGCTCATCCCGCGTCCGGAAACGGAAGTCGTCGTCGATGAAGCATTGAAGGTCACCGCCTCGCAATCCGGCGGAATCGCGATCGACATTGGGACCGGCTCAGGAGCCATCGCAATCTCGCTCGCAACCGAAGGAAAATTCGATCGCGTTATCGCCACCGACCTGTCACCCGATGCGCTCGCGGTGGCCTCCGGGAACGCAAATCGCATCATGGGGCAATCATCAATTGTCGAGTTCCGCAAAGGTGGTGATTTCGAACCACTTTCGGGAGTAAAGGCCCGTGTGATTGTGTCGAATCCCCCCTACATTTCACCAGACGAGCGCTCGTCGTTGCCCGCTAGCGTGCGTGAGTGGGAGCCGTCGATGGCACTCTTTGCCGATGAAGGCGGTATGGCTCGATACGACGTGCGGTTGGCCGGCGCGCCGGGGCATCTTGAAAACGGCGGTTGGCTTGTTCTTGAGGTCGATTCACGACGCGCCGGAGAAACCGCTCGGCGCGCGCGCGAAGATGGTCGCTATTCCGAAGTTCGTTTACTGAAGGATCTTTCTGGACGTCAGCGCGTGTTAGTCGCTCGGTACAATCCAGCGTAGTTGCGAAGTTCCCACATCACGATATACAAAGATCGCACAGGATTACATCATGCTTGAAGACAAAGCCAAAGACCTTGGACGCACCATTGGTCAAAGCGCAGAATACAAGGCCGTGAAGCGCAGCAGCGAAGCGTTGAACGACAATCGCGAATCGTCTACGTTGATTCGTCAAATGGAAGGCATTCGCCAGGAAGCCCAGGCGATGATGGATCGTGGACAGCAACCGACTGCCGAAATGGAGCAGCAGCTCGATGTGTTGCTGGAACAGGTCCAGACGCATGCAGTGTATCAACAGGCAGTCGTGGCGCAGGACAACTTCGACAAGTTGATGATGCGCGTAAATCAGTGGATCGCCGACGGCATCAAAGCCGGCGCCGTCAGTTCCATCATTCTCGGCTAAGCAAGAATAGTCGTGGCTGCGCTCGGTTTGCTCATTGTCCTGGAAGGCGTTGAAGGCGTCGGTAAAACGACGCAATGGGAACGCCTCGCCGATAACCTGACATCTATTGGGCAAACTGTTTTAGCCGTGCGCGAACCGGGCGGAACGGACGCTGGCAACGCGATTCGCCAGATCGTCCTGCATTCGGAATTCACGTTATCGGGCGCTGGTGAAGCGTTGTTGTTTGCAGCGTCGCGCGCAGAAATAATTACTCACGTTATTCAACCCGCACTGTTGCGTGGTGAAACGGTTTTGCTCGATCGATTTCTTTTGTCGACGTACGCGTATCAGGGTGCGGGGCGTGGGCTCGACATGAATTCGCTAAAGTCGATTAACGCGTTTGCAACAAAAGGCATCACACCCGACGTCACGATGTTGCTTACCCTGCCGCTAAAAGAAGCGCTGGCACGTGCAAGGCAGCGTTCGCAGTTCGACCGCATTGAGCGTGAGAATCACGAATTCCACGCCCGTGTTGCCGACGCATTCATAGGTGCGACGAACTATGACTGGCAGAATTCTCATCCGGAATGCGGCGAAATCGTCGAAATCGACGCCTCTGGAACGGCCGATGAAGTCACGCAGCGCTGCCGGTCATTTCTCGCTCAGCGCTGGCCCTCAAACTTTGGTGCACTGCTTGACCATTCCACGCGTTCCTCTGCAGTGGCTGCTGAATCCGTTGGCCAGCCATGACTGATCCAATTCCGGACGCACCCGAGCAGCAACGCCGTGGTCTACGCGCTGTTGTCGCGACCGTTGTATTGGTTGCGCTGCTTGCCGCTGGCGGATGGTACGCCGGTCATATGGGTTCGACCGCTACACAATCCGTCACTGCCGCTCGACCGAAACGTTCGCCGGTAGCCGGTACGCACTTGTTCGATCAAGTAATGGCCGCAATCTCGCAGCGCTATGTCGACTCAATTGACGTCAGCACGCTGTACGAAAAGGCTGTTAGTGGAATGCTCGCGGAACTGGGCGATCCTTACACGTCGTTCCTCACAGAAACACGACTCAAGTCGCTCGACGAGGGAGCCCCTGCCTCCTACGGCGGCGTTGGATTGCAGGTCAACCGGCGCGACGGTTCTCTCACGGTCATTGAACCCATTGCGGGTTCACCCGCGGCCAAAGCAGGAGTGCAGGCTGGAGATCGCCTGGTTGCAATTGACGGAACAACCACGTTCAACATGGTGCAGGAGGATGCGGCGCGCGCCCTGCGCGGCTCACCTGGCTCGAAAGTCGCGCTCACTCTCGAGCGCGCGGGCATTCCCAAGCGCATTCAACTCACATTGGTGCGCGACTCGGTGCATCGTCGCAGTGTATCGCGCACAACGATTCTCGCGAATGGTGTGGGCTACGTCGACGTCACGATGTTCAGCGATAAGACGGTTGAAGAACTGTCTCAATCCATCGATTCGCTAACCAAAGTTGGCGCAAAATCGATCATCATGGATATGCGCGGCAATTCGAGTGGAACACTGGCGCAGGGTTCTGCACTCGCCGAATTGTTTCTCGATCCCGGCCAGGTAATTGTGCAGCTTCGCTCGCGCCCGGGTGCACCACCAAACACCTATGCCGATCGCGAAGTGCAAAAGTGGCCGTCGCTTGCGATCGGAATTCTTCTGGACCGTGGCAGCGCAGGTGCAGCTGAAGTTGTAGGCGGTGCATTGCAGGATCACGATCGCGCGATTGTTGTCGGAACAACGTCATTCGGAAAAGGCAGTGCGCAATCGGTAATTTCCCTGGCGGACGGGTCTGGTCTGCGTTTGACAACCGAGCGATGGTTTACGTCGTCGGGACGCGGAATTTCCCGCCTCACTCGTTTGCAGCGCGAAATTGAAAATGGTGATGTTCCGCTCACACCGAAAGACACTGTCAAACCCGTCTTCAAATCCGACGCGGGGCGCAAGATTGTTGGCGGCGGCGGCATTACTCCCGATGTTCAAGCGGCCGATTCAGTCGCACCGGAAGCGCTGCAGGAATTGATGCGCGTGATGGGCAATAAACTGCCAACGTTGCGTGATGCAATTGGCAGTCAGGCCCTGCAAATCAAGAGCAGCGGAAAATTCACGTCAGCAGGCGCGCCAGTTACGCGCGAATATCTCGACGGGCTCTATGCCGATTTGGTTCGTCGGAAGTCCGCGCCCGATCGCCCTACATTTGACGCCGCCTCGCCGTGGGTCGGTCGTTCATTCGGTTACGAAATTGCTCGCGTCACGTTTGGCCCTGACGCTGAATTCGCTCGCCGTTCGCAGGATGACGTCGCGCTGCAAAAAGCTGTACAACTCTTGCAGGGTTCGCGCAGCCCGCGTGAAGTATTCGCGCACCTTGAGAGTCAGCAAAAAGTAGAAGTCCAGGCTAATCGTCAGCCCAACAATCAGTAGTCATCAAGTACGCTCGTTTCGCACGCTTGTAAACAGCCTTTCGTTACTTCTACGGAAGGCTGTTTACGATTTTAACGCCTTTGGGCGGGGAGAATTTGAAAGCGTCTTTTGCGAGTGCGGTATTGGTTGCCCAGGTCGTCATCGTGATCGTGCGATCAACACCCTGCGCGTCGACAACTTGCACGCGTCGAATGCGCGATTCCTTGTCGTCAATCCAAAGCACGGCGCGCTGAAACGGCGCACTGGACTTCGCGCGTGGAACAAGCTGCACCTTGCGTGTGCCCGTTCCGTCAATTGTCGCCGCTTCGCCACCCGTGATCGTGAATGATTGCTTGGGCGCATCAAGAAATTGACCGAGCAAATTCGCAACGCCCGCGCCTTCCGTGTCGGCAGGCAATTTTACAACCTGCCCGGGCAGACTGCTCGGCAAATAAATCCACAACGACTTTCCGTCGCTCACTATGCGATCGCCAACTGGGTCAGTGAAGGTGATGGAAACAAGATTTGGCTTCTGCTGCAGGAAATGTCCGTGCGACGTAACCGTTTTTCCAAGCAGTGGGTTCATTATTGTTTGATCAAATTGCGCATCAATCGTCTGCAACGCACCGAATGCTTTTGCGGCGCGGTCGTACACTTCGCTCGCAGAATTCTGCGCCTGAATTGTGAGCGGTAACGCGAGTACCATTGCGGACAACGCGATTGGCGCGAAACGCTGCGTAATGCTCATGGGCCCGAGCGCTGCCACTCGGTTCGGAATTCGCTTCAGAAGTGTTGTCATGGGAATTCGTACCCCGGCGCGACTGTCTCGTTCTGAATCGGCACCGCGCTCAACTGATTTCGGCCGGGCCGGTGTTGGGCGGCTGTGCGATTTTCTTCCCAATTGCCTGCGCAATGAGACGAAGTTCCGCAACCAGCTTCACGAATTGTTCCGGATAAAGTGACTGCGCGCCGTCTGAAAGCGCCTTGTCGGGTGTCGGGTGCACTTCAACCAGAATTCCATCAGCGCCGGCCGCAACCGCCGCACGCGCCATTGGCGTAACTTTGTCGCGCAATCCAGTGCCGTGACTTGGATCGGCCACAATCGGCAAGTGCGAAAGCTTCTGCACCACTGGTATGGCGGTGAGATCAAACAAATTGCGCGTCGCTGAATCGAAGGTGCGTACACCACGTTCACACAGAATCACATTTGGATTTCCTTCCGACAACACGTACTCAGCACTCAGCAACAGGTCGTTGATTGTCGCGGCCAATCCACGCTTCAGCAGCACTGGCTTGCCAAGTTTTCCAACATGCTTGAGCAGCGAATAGTTCTGCATGTTGCGCGCGCCAATTTGAATGCAATCGGCATACTCGGCAACCATGTCGGCGCCGCTTTCGTCCATTGCTTCGGTAATAATTGCAAGTCCCGTTTCGCGACGCGCCAGTGCGAGTAATTCCAGCCCTTTCTTTCCCAGACCTTGAAATGCGTACGGCGAACTGCGCGGCTTGAACGCTCCGCCACGTAATGCGGTCGCGCCGCCAGCGCGTACGGCATGCGCGGCAGCGAGAATCTGTTCCTCACTTTCAACCGAGCAGGGGCCGGCAAACACAACGACATCAGAATCGCCACCAACTCGCACCCCCGGTGCGATTTCAACAACCGTGCTTTCGTTTTTCCACTCACGAGCCGCTTGCCGATATGGCTTCTGTACGATGAGCACACTCGCCACGTTCGGTAGCGCTTCGATATACGCCCAATCAACAATTGAGTCGTCTCCCAGCAACCCAATCGCCGTGCGGGTCGCACCGGGCATGGGCAAAGGCTTGAACCCCTGACGCACGATTTCATCGCAAACGCGATCAATATCAGCGGCAGTGGCGGCGGGTTGCATGACGACCAGCATGTGACGACCTCAGAAAGTGATTGAAACGAAGCGTGCGAACTCCCACAACGAATTCTAACGAGAGCAACTACCTGCCGAGAAATACAATTTTCTTGAACGAGGGAGCTGAGCCCGCAACTAATAGTCGCAGGAAATAAATTCCGCGAGGAACTGTTCGGCCGTCAGTGGCCGTGCCATCCCACACGAAGCGATTGTCACATCCGTTTTGAGCTCCGAAAGCGCCACGTCCATAACTACCTGGCAGGAACGGCTGAGCAAAGAAAATTCCCTGAGCATTTGTTGTCTGTTGTGGGTCGATAATCCTGCGAACGAGGTTGCCTCGAAAGTCCAATACGTCGAGCGAAACGACTCCTCCCGCCGCGCCAATATCGAACCAGAAGCAAGTTGTAAACGATCGCACCGATGGAAATGGATTCGGAAAATTCTGATAAAGCAGCGTGGTGGTCGGAAGAGTCGGATCCGTAATGACAAATGACGAAATACTGTTTTCAGTTACCTCTTCACCATGCGCAAGGGACGCATGAACCTGCCATTTATACGGCGTGTTGGCGCGTAACTCATCGTTCGGCACGAAAATGGTGTCGGTCAATCCCGAAGTTGCCAGTTCGACGCGAGGAGGACCATTTGGTGGCTGCGTAAGTATTTGCAAGTCGTATTTCCATACGCCAAATGAAGCATCAACTTTCGCGCTACTCCACCTGAACGTCGGCTTGCGAGGGTTGCCTTTTCCTGAATCCGGACCGATTAGCGTAAGCCAGCGCGGTGTTTGATACGGACCGAGAATCTGTGATTCATAGAGTTGTCCGTCCGGTTGTATCACGCGCGCCTTGATGTACAACACGACGTTACTCGGTACCAATTTCGACACGAGCAATGAAGCCGTTGAGTCATTCACCAAAACGGAAACGGTATCGGTGAAGGGACTGTCACCCGTTGAGTTTCGAGTAAAATAAACGGTAAACCGCAATGGACGCTGCGATACCGGAATATTCAACGCACGCAACATGATTGTCGGAGTGGCCGTTTGAAGCGTACTCGTAAGCGGACCGGTAATCACGAGCGTTTGTGCAGCCGCTTGCGTTGATAAGCCCAACAAAAGCGAGTACAACGCGAGCACGAACGAGGTGAATTTGCAAAGGTCACGCAAGCACATCGCTAACGTGCGGAACGCGACGTTACGCGATAACCGTCGCGCTGAAATCACGAGTCTACCTCAGACGTTCGCGCTACCGGACAATCCGCTCGCCACTCTAATCACGTCGGCGGTGCTGCTTCGTCACCACTGTTTTCTACGGGCGCTTCTGGTGCAGCATCTTCGGCCGCGTTTGCAGATGCGCCATTCTCCGCGGGCGATTCATTCACCGCGTTCGGCGTGCGCAGGCGCACCGCGACGATCGATGAAACACCCGGCTCCTGCATCGTCACGCCGTATACGGCGTCGGCCGCTTCCGTCGTCGTGCGCGGATTGTGCGTGATGACGATGAACTGCGTGCCGCTCTTGAACTGCGTGAGCAGTTTCACAAAACGACCAATATTCTGATCGTCAAGTGGCGCGTCGACTTCGTCCATCAGGCAAAATGGACTTGGCTTCGTAAGGAAGATGCCAAACAGCAACGACAGGGCGACCAGTGCGCGTTCGCCGCTCGACAGCAGGTGAATGCGTTGCGTCTTCTTGCCGCGTGGCGACGCGTGTACTTCGATATCGCAGTCGAGGGGCGCGTCAGGATTCTCAAGGCGCAGATCGCACTCACCGCCGCCAAACAACGTCAGGAAAATTTCGCGGAAGTTCTGGCGTACCTGGGCAAACATGGCAAGGAAAAGTTCACGTGCTGTGCTATCGATTTCGCGCATTGCCTGATGAAACGACGTTTTCGCGGCCACGAGATCGTTGCGTTGGCCAGTGAGAAATTCCAGACGTCGCTGCTCTTCTTCATGTTCTTCGATTGCCAACGGATTCACCGGACCAAGTTCGTCCAGCGATTCGCGCAATCCCTGCGACTCGGCACGCAACACATCAGTCTCAAGTGGCAACTGCTCGAAGCTTGACAGCAGGTCTTCGAGCGATCGCCGCCATTCCGTTTCCAAACGCTGGCGAATTGCTTCTCGACGCCCGGATAAATCTGTGTGGCGCAGCTCAGCACCGTGCAATTGTTCGCCGAGTGCTGTAAGTTCGCGCCGCGCGTTATCGAGATAACGTTCGGCAACCGTCAACGCTTCCGAAACTTCGCGCACATTATTTTCGGCGGTCGTCAAACGGGCATCCGCATCCGCGCGAGTCTTGCGCTCTGTGTCGAGTTCCACTTGCCACGCTTCAAGCTGCGCCGCGAGATGCGTGTCGGCATCAGCCAGTGACGTCAACTCCGATGCGAGCGACTCCAGCCGCGCTGCGGCCGTGGAGTCTTCTTCAAGCAACCGGCGTTCGCGGTCAGTCGCAACGGACAAACGCGCCTGCGCCTGCGCTTGTGCGACCTGCCAGGCGCTGCGCGCTTCGCGCGCCACTTCGAGTTCCTTTTCAGATTCGCTTAGTTCGCCACGCGCAGCTGCAACGCCAATGTCAGCTTCTTCGGTACGAACCTGCAGCGCTTCGAGATCGCCACTCAATTGCTGCATCTTTGTTTCGAGTTCGGCGATGCGCAACGCGAGACGTTCCGCCAACGCTGTCGACGCTTGCAACTCACGTTCTGCACGCTCGCGCTTGCGCGCGAACTCTCGCGCCAATTCGTCCGCGCGGCGCGCTTCCTGGTGTCCACGGTTGGAAATTTCAACAGCCGCCTGCTGCTTCGTTTCTGCATCGGTCAGCGCGGCCCTCGCCCCCTCCGCGGCCTGGGCCGCTGTCGCGCGCGTGACATCGGCTGCAACAAGGTCACTGCGCAAGCGCGTTAACTCCGCGCGACGCTGCAACGGGCCCTGTCCGGCCGTGTTGCCCGGTAAAAACATTGCCCCCCGTTCATCGATAAACGCTTCGCCGTTGTCAATCGCGCGAACTTTGCCAAGCAATGCGCGAATCCAACGCTCTGCCGGGCCAGTTGCCTGCACACTGCTTGCCAACGCACTCGTATCACTGTCCTCGAGTGACGCAACGACATCGAGCGGCAACAACAGCAGCGGTCCCGGATTCGACTCCGTGTGCCAACGACGCACAGCTTCCGCAACAGCGGCATCACGCACGACAATCGCGTGTAACGTCGCGCCGAGATACCGCTCAACCAATCGCGCAGCGCCGCCGTCGGCGCTGACAAAATCGGTCAACGGGCCAAGCACTGCACCCTCACCAAAACGTTCGCGCTCTTTGAGCAATTTTGCAGCCGACGGCGCCAATCCAACGCGTTCACGCTCCAGGCCTTCAAGCGCGTTAACCGTCCCTTCAAGCTCCGTCCGCTGCTCGACAACACGCGAATACGCACCACGTGCCTCGGCATCTGCAGTACGCGCTGTCGATGCAGCCAAACGCGCCACTTCCAGCGCATGTTGCGCATCCTGCGCGGCGTTCTGCGCGACCGCGACCTGTTCCTGTGCACTCACGAGATCGCGTTCGGCCGTCGACAATACATCGGCTAACTGCTGTCGTTCGTGTTCAAGCGTTTCCTGTCGCTGTTGCGTTTCAGCGTGCTCACGTCCAGCGCCTTCGCGATCGAGCTCCAGACGACGCATCTGATCGCGCTGTTCACGAACCTGACGCTCGAGTTGGTCCACCGACGAACGTACGCGCTGCATCTGCTCGCGCGCCGCATTCTCGGCAATTACGCGTTGTTGCAACGCTTCACCGGCTTCCTGCAACTCGGTCGTCAACGTTTCGCGATCCGACGCCGCGCGCTCGCGATCTTCACGCAAACGACGCCCGAACGCTTCCCCTTCCTTGCGCTCTTCTTCGGCACGCTGGCGACGCATGAGCGTATTGCGCTGACGTTCTTCCGCGACCGCCAATTCCTGCTCGAGCTTCTGCGTCTTCAGGCGCTGTTCACCAGCCAGACGCGCGAATTCTCCGCGATTTGCTTCGGCCGCCGAACGCGCACCATTCGCTTCTTCACGGGCGACTTCCGCATCGCGAATAGTCTGCTCCGACGTTGGAACGGCTACGCGCAATTCAACCAATCGATCTTGAAGCGACGCGAGTTCACCGTGCCACGAATCCATCTCGCGCGTCGCGAGCGACAACTCAACGTTGAACCGGCGAGCGGTAAGTTCTGAGTGGCGCTCTGCGCGACGGCGCTGACGCGACAAGGAACGTACCTGACTCTGAACCTCGGAAATCAGATCGTCCAAGCGCGACAAGTCGACACTCGTTTCTTCCAGGCGGCGCTCTGCGCTTCGGCGACGATCACGATACAAGCCTACGCCCGCTGCCTCTTCAAACAACTCGCGGCGATCATCCGGCCTGTCTGACAACAGCGCGTCAATCATTTTACTTTCAATGACCACGCCCGAATCAGCACCCAGTCCAGTTCCGCGCACCAAGTCCTGGATGTCACGCAAACGGCACAGCGAGCGATTAAGCATGTACTCGCTCTCACCCGTGCGCAGTAACCGACGCGTTATCACAACTTCCTTGAACGCGACCGGCAAATCACCGTCTTCGTTGTCAAAATGCAGCGACACTTCCGCCATGTTCACCGCGCGCCGCGCTGATGAACCGTGGAAAATCACGTCTTCCATTTTCGCGCCGCGCATAACGCGCGCACGTTGTTCGCCGAGTACCCAACGCACTGCATCGGAGACATTCGATTTGCCGCAACCATTGGGACCCACAATAGCAGTCACACCGCGATCAAACACAAACT
>JBDUAX010000320.1:0-5391 GCA_040004455.1 Gemmatimonadaceae bacterium | reverse complement strand
GGCGCTAGTTTGGGACTCCAGTTTTTGTATTTATATCGTCCGTCGAGCAAAGCCTATCTCAAAACTGAGTTCAGCAAAAAAAGTGCCTGAACATCGCAGTGAAGTCGGTCGCACATTCGGAGTGATCCGTGTGATCCGTGTGATCCGCGTTTCGAAGTTCCGCAGTTTCCAAACTACGCCCAACTGTGAAGTTCTCTCAACAGGCAGCATCTGAATTTCAACCAACAGGAATTAACAGCGATGGATAGACGGAAATTTCTCGGTCGCGCTGCGGCGGTTAGCGCGGGATTCGCCGCACTGCCAGCGTGCACTACGGAAACTCGCGAGCGCGCTGACTTGCGCAACAAGAAGAGCACCGACTCAACGACAGCGCCCACCGTGCCGACTTTCGCGTTTGAAGAAATTTCCGTTATCGAATTGCAAAAACGCATGACGAGCGGCGCGTTGACTTCGCGTCAGTTGACCGAAGCGTACATCGCACGAATGAACGAAATCGACTCGGCGGGTCCAACACTGCATTCAGTGATTGAACGGAATCCCGACGCGCTCAGCATCGCCGACACGATGGACAAAGAACGCAAAGCCGGCAAAGCACGCGGGCCAATGCACGGTATTCCGGTGTTAATCAAAGACAACATCGATTCGGCCGACAAGATGCAAACAACGGCGGGTTCGCTCGCGCTCGTGGGCACGCCCGCGCCGAAAGACGCATTCATTGTCGAGCAACTCCGCAAGGCTGGCGCCGTGTTGCTGGGCAAAACCAATCTCAGTGAATGGGCAAATTTTCGCTCGACACGCTCAACCAGCGGTTGGAGTGGACGCGGTGGACTCACGCACAATCCCTACGTTATTGATCGCAATGCGTGCGGATCGAGTTCGGGAACAGGTTCAGCAATCGCCGCGAGTTTGGCGGCGGTTGGTATTGGCACTGAAACCGATGGATCCATCGTATGCCCATCGTCGATTTGCGGATTGGTTGGCCTCAAGCCAACCGTCGGTCTCGTTAGTCGCAGTGGAATTATTCCAATTTCTGCGTCGCAAGACACCGCAGGGCCCATGGGGCGCACTGTTGCTGATGTCGCAGTCTTGCTTGGTGTTCTTACCGGCGAAGATCCACGCGACGCTGTCACTCTTTCGAGCAAGGGACACGCGCTTAACGACTACACATCGAGTCTCGACGTGAACGCGCTCAAAGGCGCACGCATTGGTGTGGCGCGTAACCTTGCCGGTTTTCATCCAGCGGTCGACGCGGCTTTTGATAGGGCGCTCACTGCACTCACTGCTGCCGGAGCAGTGGTCGTTGATCACCTCACCATTGCCAACCTCGGCAAATACGATGACGCAGAAACCGACGTGTTGTTGTACGAGTTCAAGGACGGCCTGAACAAGTATCTCGCGGAACGCGGCGCAACCGTGACGGTGAAAACACTTGCCGACATGATTGCGTATAACAAAAAGGAATCCGCGAAGGAAATGCCGTGGTTCGGTCAGGAAATGTTCGAACGCGCTGAAAAGAAGGGGCCGTTGACTGATCCGCAATACAAAGCGGCTCGAGCGGCGTGCATCAAACTTGTCCGCACCGAAGGGCTCGACAAACTGTTTACCGATAACAAACTCGATGCGCTTGTTGCACCAACGAACGGCCCGTCGTGGATTACAGATCTCGTCAATTCCGATCGCTTCACTGGCGGAAACAGCAGCTATGCGGCAATCGCAGGCTATCCAAGCATCACCGTCCCGATGGCGTACGCAACCGAACTCCCACTTGGTATCTCGTTTTTGGGCGCTGCGTGGACCGAAGGCAAGTTGATCGGCTACGCGCATGCGTTCGAACAAGCGACTAAAGTTCGTCACGCACCGAAGTTTTTTCCAACCTTGCCCGCTACCTAACATCCAGGGAATTTGCGTTCGTGAGTGAAGTTTCCGACAGCACGAAGACCAAGGCGCTTATTGGACTGGGTGCCGCGCTTGCCGTGACAATTGGCTCGTGGTTCTTCATTAACAAGCAGACCGACAGCGGCCTTGCTCGGCTCGAGAGAATGGACGCGGTGTGGGCCGTTTGCAAAACGAAATACGCGACCGCAACGACGGCCAGCGACACCAGCGCGATCGACGTGTCGCCACTCAGCGCGGCTATCGACAGTGGCAAGTCGACGTCGCCACGTCGTTGTGGCGATTTGCGCCGGCCCGACGATGCGGCGGCGCGCAAAGACTCAATTGATCGCGCTGCGGCCGTGCGCGATTTACTGCCGCCACGACGCAAGTGATTCGGCGCGCTACCCCTTGGAACTGCTTATCCGATTTGGACAGGTATTGGTGCAATCGGCACGGCGATCGTTGGCATTTTCGTGTTCGGCGAATCGCGCGACTTTGGAAGAATATTTTCTATCGCGCTACTTCGCAGCGATTTGAATGCTGTTGAACATGCCGAGTGCGAAGTGTGGACGGGATTTCGGCGTGTCCATGAACGTGCAGACGACCGTGTACTCGCGCCCCGGCAGAAAGTTGATATCCAGCGAGCCCAATGACGCCGTTCCATCGTACGCCCAGAGAATACCATGCGATTCTTCAATGAGCGAATCCACATCCGCACCCGTACTGCCAACTTCCATTACCCTTTTTGTCGTAACACCGGCCTTGAGTAATGCGACGTCAATTTCGTGACGCTGTTTTCCACTATTCACAAACGCCAGATGATGCATTCCAGCTGCAAATGTTGACGGCATTTTGAACGCGTAGTCCATTCCGAAAATTGTATCGATTACAATCGGCGCACTCGCGGCAGACGTTTCGTTTTTTACGGCGAGCGATTTGAACATTCCCAGCTGTCGGTGACTCGGCGCATCCTCTTTGTCCTTGTTGATGCACTGAATTGCGTACGTTCGACCGGGAAGGAGATCGACGGAAAGCGTCGACGTCCCGGCAGTGCCTGGTTTCGCGAATAGAACTCCGACCGATCCATCAATGAGATTACGAACCGTCTTGTCTGCGTTTGCAGTGTCGACGAATTGTCTGAGCGTAGTTGCCGTTTTGAGCAATACGATGTTGAACTCGTGATCGACTTTGCCTTTGTTGACGAATCGAAATGAAGTGCGCCCCGGCGGGAGTGAGTCAGGCATTTGAAACGCGTAATCGAGTCCGGTGATTTCGACAACGTTCGATCCATTGGCCGTTGGCGAGTCGCTGGAAGTCCGGGAGCACGCGAGCATTGCTGCGGCGAGGGTCGTTGCCAACGCACGGGCCAGTAGCGGTCGCGGAGTGTGCATGGTGTGGCTCGTGGGCAAGCGTTGGGAGACAGGGCGAAGAGCACAGTAGTACCACTGAACATATCGCGCATCTTTTATCGAGAACCGGCCGTTACGCGCAAGATGTTGCCTGTTCAGGCTGCTCATCGGATGAAACACATCTGACGCGAACACACCACACATCGGTCGCAAAGCAAGGGTACATCAGGCAAAACGCAACACTCATTCGATTGCGGGTGATTTCTGTAAGTGTAATAAACATAACAGCTTACAAGACTTGTGGAAATTTTGCAGGCGAATTCGGAGCGGGACAGGCGTCAGCAATTCAGGCCCGCGAATTGCTCAGTTCGTGGGTCGAATACCGATGCAGCTGCACTTCCCGATCTTCTACAAGGATGCTCACCATGAAGCTCTCCCGTTTCACCTCTCTCGTCCTGGCGGCCACGTTGACGCTGCCAGTTGTGGCCCATGCCCAAATCGTACCGATGCATTTTGATGGCGTCAAAACCGCAGGCGGCGACGCGGTTGGCGGCGCAGCAACGGGGGCCTATGTCGCTCACGCTACGCCCGCCGGTTCGCCCTTCGACATTTTCTGCGTTGATTACGATCACACCGCACAGACCACCTGGACGGCGCACTACGTAACGTTCACCGAAGCAACCACTGCGGGCATCATTGGTAGCGCCGCCAATCGCCAGCTTGGCACCGACAAGGCCTGGGGAATCCAGCAGCTTCGTGCTGCCGCTTACCTCACCACCCAGTTCGGAGCCGTGGGAGCTGGCCTTGCCGATGACAATTGGGACGACGTACACGGTGCAATTTGGAGCATGTTCTCGAACAACGCTGCGCCGAACGCGTTTACGGGAATGGTTGCCAATGCAATCACGGTCGCCGGTAACAATTCCTTTTGGGATGACAACTATTCACTACTCCTCGACGATCGCGCATTCAACAGCGACATCCCGGCCAGCCAGCTGAATCAGGCGTTTATCACGATGGATGGCGGCACTCACGGGAACACCGTGACTCCTGAAACGGGCACGTATGCATTGATGGGCGCGGGCTTGATGGTTGTTGGTTTCGTACGCCGTCGTCGCGCGAAGGCGTAATCGCGAGACATCATGCATCGCATGAATGCGTTACATCATGCGCAGCATGATTTCGTAAACGTTCAGTGGCCACTCGCAGCGATTGCGGGTGGCCACTTTTTTTGGTTGGTGCGGTTCAGTTGAGGATTCGATGCGTGCGCCGTGCCAGTTGGAGCGTCAATGCATTTGCTAAATCACCCGCATCGCGGCGCGCCACCTCGCCCACCACGACCCGCAACCGGGGCCGCACTCGCACCCGGCGCACGGACAACTTTCGGCCACGTATTATCGCACGGATTTCTGTCGGGAAAACGCCCGTGCGGATCGAACGTGACCCTCTCAATTCTGCGCGCACCAAAATTCAAATTCGCATTGAACGTTTTGCTCCCTGCAAACCACACGTTCACCGGCCACTGCACGTCGTAGGTAACGCTATCAACCCTGGTCGCGTTCGCCATTGGCGTAATCGGCGCACCCTTTGCGGCGAACTGCACGCGCAAAACAACTGGTGACGGCATTTGCCCATCTTCCTTTACAACCACTGTCGTTTTCGCGCCCGTAGTTGTCACGCTCTGAATACTGCCATCAACCGATTCTGTTTGGAACAACCACGCATTCCAGAACCAGCCCAAATCCTGTTTCAATGCATTGTTCATGAAAAACATGTAATCCCACGGCGACGGGTGCTTGAAGCGCCACGTTTTCGCATAGTCGCTCATCGCGTGCCACACTGCCGTATCGCCGACAACTGAGCCAAGCATCGACAACATGAATGGAGCTTTCGTGTACGCCTGAAACGAGTAGTTCGGGCCGCCGTAATTTGCGTCCCACATGAGCGGCGCTTCGCGCTCGTTACCGCTCGCGTAATTGTTTCCCCAGTTGTCGAGATTCGGCTGCAACCCCTGCCGATCACACCCCGACAAGCGATTCATGTACTGATTGAATCCTTCATCCATGAATCCGTACCACGTTTCGTTCACACCAACCATCATTGGCCACCATTGATGTCCGGTTTCATGATCAGTCGAACCGCCGGCCATGATGAACATCGGATATTC
>JBDUAX010000319.1:0-5398 GCA_040004455.1 Gemmatimonadaceae bacterium | reverse complement strand
AAGCGATTAAAGCAGGTGTGCGCGGAATGATGACATTTCACGATGACCTGCCCGCGCTCGACACAAACAAAATTGCGGCCACACTCAGCCCCAAGGTCATGATTGACTTGCTGCGCAAAGAGATGGGCTTCAAAGGAATTCTTGTCACCGACGCGCTCGACATGGGAGGCGCACTCGGTACTGGCGCCGGTCGCATGACAATGCAGGAAGTCACACAACGCGCAGTTGTCGCGGGCAACGATGTGTTGCTCATGCCAACCAGCGTACCTGTTTCAATCGACGCCGTTGTGGCTGGTGTAAAGGCCGGCCGCTTTACCGAAGCGCGTATTGATTCTTCGGTCCGCAAGTTGCTGATAGCGAAACACGAGATGGGTCTGAATCGCAATCGCTTTGTCGACGTTGAGGCTCTCCGCAACATCGTCGGCATTGAGGCGAACGTAAAGCCAGCGCGTGAGGCGGCCGAGAAGGCCATTACGCTCGTAAAGGATTCGCTCAACATCGTTCCGCTCGGATTGCGCCCGGCCGCGAGCAGAATTGTCAGCATCTCAATTGCGTCGCGCGCCGAATTGAGTGCGGGTCTGGCATTCAACGCCGAACTCAAGAGTCAATTTGCAGGATTGCTGTCGCTTAATCTCACCCCCGAAGTTGTGTTCGATGCAACGGCTGGAGGCGCGGCCGGTGGAACCAGCACGTACAAAGCGAGTCCGACTCCCGCAATTCTCCCGGCGGCGATTCAGAATACGCTCAACATCGCGAACGGCGCCGATGTGGCGATCGTGTCTTCGTATCTCGGTGCGAGTTCAACCACAGCCACAATGGACGCGACCGGTGGTCTGGCCGACTTGATCACCGGTCTGCAGAGAGCCGGCACCAAGGTCGTATTGGTTTCATTCAACAATCCGTATCTCAGCATGGGTCTTCCGTCGGTTGAAGCCAATCTGATTGCATGGAGCGCGTCGCCGTTGTCGCAACGTGCGGCGGCCCGTGCGCTCCTTGGTCGCGCATCAATCACCGGAAAGCTTCCAATCACTATTCCCGGTGTCGCATCGTTTGGTGCAGGCGTTGTGCGGGAAGTAATTCGCAAATAGTTCGAAGGCACTTCATCAGCGACTAAGGATTTTTCTTTCCCCAGTGCAGCACCGTTGACCACTGTGCAACATCGAACAGCGCGTTCGGTAGCTCCAAATCGATTTTCCAGTCTGAATATTCTTCGGTTTGTACCGGCTTGCCGTTCGAAGTCATGTCAACTTTCGTAGCAAGCCATGCATTTCCAGCTTTCACGTAGTTTCCAAGTTTTGCATCAATTGGCGGCGCCGTCGGTCCGCTCATAATTCGCATGTGCAACAGCACTTTTCTGACGGTATCAATGGCGAACCGTGAAACCAATGTATCGTTCGCGTCAGCGGCGCCAACTATCCATACCGGTTGCCCGTCGTAGTTCGCGCGATACGATTTGTTCAGGTTGAATCCAAGCCGCGTAAGTTCGGCGGTAGTTTTTGCAATGGGTTGTACATACACACCTTCAATAAGCGGCACGAATTGATTCCCGTCGGCGGTTCCATTCGCCGCTTTACCATTCTGAACTCGCCACGAGCTGTCGGCGGTGTACAAAATGCCGCGCCCGTCGGCTAAGTCGCCAATATCAATGCGCAATCGCGTTCCCGATTCGGGAGTGTAGCGCATACTCTCCAACCACGTTTGCACGTTGTCGGTGCCATCAGGCCGACGACGCGTTGTCTTTTGCGTGAACGTCAGGGATTTGTACCATTTGCCGGCGTAGCTGTCGTGCATTCGCTGCAGCACGTAAGCTCCGGTCAGTGGCGCTTCCTGGGCCGCCAGTAACCCGGGAGTTGCGAAACCAAGTAGTAGCGCGGATTTGAGAACGACTGAGTTTCGCATAATTTGAACAGGGTAGTGGCGGGATGTCGCAGGACGTCACAGGGTGTCGCAGGGGTGAACCGGGACGGTGCGCCGTACGGCGCCTAACTCGTTCACGATCGCTAATCTACAATAGCTTGCAGCGCACTCAACTTTATTCACGATGGCCGTCACTCTGCAGCACCTTACCGGAATTCATCACGTCAGCTCCGTTAGTGCCAACATCAAGCGCTCACGCGACTTTTACACGCGCGTGCTTGGCCTGCGGCCGGTTATCAAAACGGTGAATCAGGACGACACGCACATGTATCACTTGTTCTTTGGTGACGGCGCAGGCACTCCTGGCTCCGACATGACGGTGTTCGATATTCCGCATGCCGTCAAGGAATTGCGCGGCAACAACGCAATCTCACTCACGTCGTTTCGTATTTCGGGGGAAGTCACGTTTGAGTATTGGGTACATCGGTTGAATGAACTGGGTGTCGCAAACCTTGGCGTTGCAATGCGCGATGGGCGCCGAGTTATTGACTTTGACGATTTCGAAGGTACGCAACTTTCGCTCATCGATGATGGTGGAACTGGAGAAACCTTTCCCTGGAGCGAAAGCCCGGTGCCTGCTGAACATCAAATTCGCGGACTCGGCTACATCACCATCACCGTTCCCGATAAAGACGCCACGCATCAGTTCCTCACACTGGCGCTTGGGCTTTCTTGGCATCACGAATATCCGTTGGCCGAAGCACCCGAGTTTGGGGTGCACGTTTACAACATCAATAAGGGTGGCGCCAACGCTGAAGTGCACGTGATAGTTCGTGGAGACTTGCCGCGCACGCGATATGGTGCGGGGGGCGTGCATCACGTTGCGTTGCGCGTTCCTAAGGGACAGAGTATGGAAGAGTGGGTTGCCAAACTTGCCCTGCTCGGTTTTCACAACAGCGGCATTGTCGATCGACACTATTTCAAGTCGATTTACGTACGCGAACCCAATCACGTGCTCTTCGAACTCGCGACCGATGGCCCTGGTTTCGACGTCGATGGTCCGCTCGATGACTCGCGTTTGTCGCTACCGCCATTCCTCGAATCAAAGCGCGCGGAAATCGAGGCCAGCCTGGAGCCCATTTGACACCGCCGCGTGAAGTTGAGAGCCGGTCAGTTGGCGTCGGTTCACCGACATCGTCATTTGCGAATACGCCATCAACACTTCCGGGGGGAAAACCGCCGCGAACTTTTGGTCAGAACATCGCGCACACAGCGCGCGTGTTTGGCACCATTTACGGAGTGCTCGGTGCGGCCGCGGTTGCCAATGCGTTAACTGCTGGAGCATTTAACAGCACGTTGGGACTCATCCCGCGCAACACATCGCACGCGTGGGGAATACTGCTGCATCCGTTATTGCACGCCAATGCGCGTCACCTGGGTCTCAATGCTGTTGGAATTCTCCTGATGGGCGGCTTGGTCTTTCTGCGCGAAGAGCGCGACTTCTGGCGCGTAACCGCACTCGGCATTCTCGTCGGCGGTGGAATGACCTGGCTGGTGGGGCGCTCCGATATTCATGTGGGCGCCAGCGGTGTTGTGTTCGCCTACCTCGGCTACCTGCTCACAACCGGTTGGTTCGATCGAAAGATTGGTGCGATTGTACTTTCGCTCGCAGTTGCGGCTCTATGGGGCTCGGCACTATTCGGTTTGTCGCCATTTCAGCAGGGAATTTCGTGGGAATTGCACTTGTTCGGGCTCATTGGCGGTATTGCCGGTGCATGGTGGCGTAAGCGCCAGCCCTAAATTTTTTTTGTCAGGCGGTGATCATTGTCACTGGCAGTTTTAGCAGACTCGACTATTCCTCATTCGTCACCGCGATGCCGCGCGTACCAACGAGGAGCAAAATGGGTCTGCACACAATTCTTTTCCTGCCAAAAGCCGTCGAGTCCTACAACTCGGTGGCGAGCCAGAATTCAACAATGTTTGCGCTGGCTGGCGCACTGTTGCTGTTGATTGTTTCGGCGAGATACAATCGGCGCACACAGTTTTGAAAGGGAAACTTCGGGGCGGCAGCTTCAACGATCCAACAGCGTCTGCTGAGAAATCTCTCTAGCCAAGCCCTTACTTCCGTCTCCTCACGAATTCCGTAACGAGCATTGTCAAACCAAGCAATGCTCCTGCGTATGGTGCAAAGTAGGACGCATAGAAGAAAGGGATAATGGGTGTGTGGGAATTCGAAAGCGGCGAAGTAGTGAGCAATTCAAACTTGTTGTTCTTCTTAGTGCCGCTACGCACGCAGCGTGATTCCCAATTGCGTGCGCATATCGTCCGCGTGTGGCGCGCGAATCACTGCGCGTACGGCGCGAAGAAAGTGTGGAAGCAGTTACGTCGCGAACATATTCCGGCCGCGCGGTGCACGGTCGCCCGCCTCATGAAGGCGGAGGGATGGCGTGGCGTCGTACGCGGTCGTCGCGTGCGCACGACGATTCCCGATACACTCGCGGATCGTCCACGCGATCTCGTGCAACGCAACTTCACCGCGACACGCCCGAATCAATTATGGGTGGCGGATTTCACGTACGTCACGACGTGGCGCGGTTTTGTGTACGTCGCGTTCATGATTGCTGTGTTTGCACGTCGTATTGTGGGTTGGCGCGCGAGTACGTCGATGCGCACGGACTTGGTGCTCGATGCGTTAGAGCAAGCGTTGTACGATCGCACGTGCGACGAATCATTAATCCATCACAGCGATGCGGGCGGGCAATATTTATCGATTCACTACACCGAACGCCTGGGCGAAGCGGGCATCGCCGCTTCCGTCGGCAGTTGAGGCGATTCGTACGACAACGCGCTCGCCGAATCCATCATCGGCCTGTACAAAGCGGAGGTCATCTTCAAAGACGGCCCGTGGAAATCCTTCGATCACGTCGAATACACGACGCTCGAATGGGTCAGTTGGTTGAACACGGAGCGCTTGCTCGAACCGATCGGCTACTTACCACCGGTGGAGTACGAAGCACAGTATTACGCACGGACGAATTCGGATCTCGCCGAGCTCGTACTCAAATAACAAAGTTTCCGGGAATCCCGGGGCGATTCACCTACCCCCGCGGCCCCAACCTCGCCACCCGCGCAAAAAATATCTGCGAATTCATCCCCGGATTCGCCTTTCCAATACTCGCGTTCGACAAATGATGAAATGTGTAGCCAAACGCGACTCCCGTTCGGTGAAACACTTCCCATTGCAATGCGGCGCCCGGAGAAACAGTGAAGTTCGCTCTGGTGCCGTAGCCGTAGGGAACGATTTTCGAAAAGAGTGCGGCGCCTGCAGTCGTATTGACCACCACACTAAACCGATCTGACAATCGAGTCGTGAACTCCGCACCAAATGGTGCGAGGCCGAAACCGTAACTATCGTGATAGTCGAAACGCGCCAAACGCGCTGTGTCATTTAACAACGCCGGATTGGCTTTGACGTTTGGCCTTCGGTTAAGCGGAGCGCCGCTGCGCACCAACATCACCGGCAACACTTCACCCACGTACG
>JBDUAX010000031.1:0-18449 GCA_040004455.1 Gemmatimonadaceae bacterium | reverse complement strand
CAACCGGGGTGTCCTTGGCGGTCTTCTGTTTGACGGTCAAGCGCACATGAATAGTGTCGCCCGGATACACCGGTTTCGTGAATCGGAGCCCCTCCAAACCGTAATTGGCGAGTACGGGTCCCAATGCGGGATCAACGAAGAGGCCGGCCGCCGCAGAAACTATGAAGTACCCGTGCGCGACGCGACCGGTGAACACGCCGTTCGTTTTGGCGTCTTCGTCGCTCATGTGCGCGTAGAATTTGTCGCCGCTCAGGTTTGCGAAATTGACAACGTCATCGAGGGTGATGAGGCGCGTGCCCGTGACGATCGTGTCGCCAACCTGCAGCTCGTCAAAGTATTTGCGGAACGGATGCGTCGCGTCCGTCGTTTGATCGGCGCCAGTGCTCCATTGGCGCGTGATCGCAGCAACCATGCTTGGGCTGCCCTGAATTGCCGTACGCTGCATGTAGTGCAACACACCACGCGCGCCCCCCATTTCTTCACCGCCACCTGCGCGACCAGGGCCCCCATGCACGAGGTTCGGCAATGGTGAACCATGTCCGGTGCTTTCCTTTGCACTCGTGCGGTCGAGTACGAGCAAACGGCCGTGATACGGCGCAACGCCTACAATGATTTCGCGCGCAACTGCGGGATCGTGCGTGATGAGCGAACCAACAAGTGAGCCGCGACCAAGCTTCGCGAGTTGAATCGCTTCGTCGATGTCGCGATACGGCATGACGGTGTTGACTGGTCCAAAAGCCTCGATGTCGTGGGGCTCGCTGTGTGCAAATGGTTTGTCGCACACCATCAAACGCGGGCCAAAAAATGCGCCCTTCGTACGATCAGCGCCAACGACGGGGAAATCATCGTTGCCATACGCCAGCGCGGCGCCTTCACGAATGCGTTGCGCGGCCGCGCCGACATCGCGTACTTGGCCGAGACTCGCGAGTGGACCCATGCGAACCCCTTCAACCGCCGGATCGCCAATGGTGGTTTTTTCCAAACGCGCTCGAATGGCCTGCACAACATCTTCTTCCATTCCCGCCGGCACGATCGTGCGACGAATAGCCGTGCATTTCTGACCGGCCTTCGTTGTCATTTCGCGAACGACTTCCTTGATGAACAATTCGAATTCTTCGGTGCCCGGAACTGCGTCGGGACCAAGTATGGAGCAGTTGAGTGAATCCGCTTCCATGTTGAAGCGCACCGAATTATCTCGAATGGCCTTGCCTTCCTTCAACATGTGGCCGGTTGCAGCCGATCCCGTAAATGCAACGGCGTCCTGCTCCATCACGTGATCGAGCAAATCACCTGCACTGCCAACAATGAGTTGAATAGCGCCTTCAGGGAAAATTTTCGAATCGATCATGCTGCGGAACATCGCTTCAGTGAGGAAGCTCGTAACCGTAGCCGGTTTCACTATGCACGGCACGCCCGCGAGCAACGTCGGGGCCATTTTTTCCAACATTCCCCAGCAGGGAAAGTTGAATGCATTGATGTGAATGGCGACCCCTTCGAGTGGCACGCAAATGTGGCGGCCCACAAACGTGCCACCTTTCGACAGCGATTCAGCCGGACCTTCCACGTGAAAGCGTTCGTTCGGAAATTCACGACGACCGCGACTTGAGTACGCGAACAACGTGCCGATGCCACCGTCGATATCAACCCATGAATCGGTTTTCGTGGCGCCGGTGGCCGCCGACAACGCGTAAAGTGGTGCTTTGTGTTCCGTGAGGTGCTTGGCCATCGCTTTCAGCATCGCGGCGCGTTCGTGAAACGTCATCGCACGCAGTTTCGGCCCGCCAACGTTGCGCGCGTATTCCGCCATCGCTTTGAAGTCGAGACCGCCGCTTGATGTTTCACCAAGTTTTTCGCCAGTGACGGCGTGAATGAGGTCGGCGGTTTTGCCGGAGCCCGCTACCCACTGTCCTTGCGCGTAATTTTCAAGCGTCAGCATTACTCGTTGTTTCCTGTGTTGGAACTGTTTGAACCGGTTGCAGATCTATTGCTGGTTTCTTTCCACGTTTTGAGCATCGCCGATTGCGTGGGTCGCCTCGCCGGAATTTCGCGAAGCGGCTCAACCGGTTTCCAACTCTCGCGCATCGCGCGTGGCAAACTCTGATACAGCGCCGTGCCTTCGCTTTTCCACTTGAGCATTTCGTCGGTCACGTCTTTCACGATTTTTGCGGGATTGCCGACAACGACCTTGCGATCGGGAATAATCATTGCGGTTGGTACAAAACACAGCGCGCCCACAACGCATCCCGCGCCAACAACGGCGTTGTCCATGATGACGGCGTTCATGCCGATTAACGAATTTGCGCCAATGTGCGCACCGTGCACAATTGCGCCGTGGCCGATGTGCGCCGACTTCTCAAGCACCACCGTGACACCGGGGAACATGTGAATCGTGCAATTTTCCTGAACGTTGCAACCGTCTTCGATAATGATGCCTCCCCAATCACCACGAATGGCCGCGCCCGGACCGATGTACACATCGCGACCGATGATGACGTTGCCGGTGACAGCGGCACTCGGATGCACGAAAGCCGTTTCGTGTACGACAGGGATGAAGCCTTCGAATTCGTAAATCATCGATACGTCAAACGCGTTCAATGATCATCGCGAAACCCTGGCCGACTCCAATGCACATGGTACACAGCGCGTAACGCTTCTGGTCGCGTTCCAATTGACGCACTGCAGTCAGCACCAATCGGGCGCCACTCATGCCGAGCGGATGCCCGATTGCAATGGCGCCGCCGTTGATGTTCACCCGCGGATCGTCATCCTGCAAACCAAACTCGCGCAGACACGCAATCGACTGCGCTGCGAACGCTTCATTGAGTTCAATGACCTCTATGTCCGCAAGTCTGAGCCCGGCAATTTCAAGCACGCGTTTCGTTGATGGCACCGGCCCCATTCCCATGATACGCGGCTCGACGCCCGCCGCTGCACTCGCGACGACGCGAGCTTTTGGCGTCAATCCAAAGTCTTTCACCCCCTTCGCGCTCGCCATGAGCAGCGCGGCCGATCCGTCGTTCAATCCCGCGGCGTTGCCCGCTGTAACCGTTCCTTTTCCGTCAGTGCGAAAGGCAGGTCGCAACTTGCCCAACCCTTCCATGTTCGTATCGGGACGCAGAAACTCGTCGTCGGTAACCAATTTCGCCTCCCCTTTTTTCTGTGCGATTGATACACCAACAATTTCTTCCGCATGTCGACCAGCTTTTTGCGCGTCCGCCGCCTTTTGCTGCGACCGCATTGCAAATTTGTCCTGATCATCACGCGAAATACCAAACTGTTCGGCCACATTCTCCGCGGTTTCACCCATGGAGTCGGTGCCATGCATCGCTTTCATTTTCGCGTTGACAAAGCGCCATCCCAAACTCGTGTCGAACAGCTGAATATCGCGCGCAAACGCGGACGAACCCTTCGACATGACAAATGGGGCGCGCGTCATGCTCTCAACACCGCCAGCGATGTACAGATCTCCTTCGCCAACCTTGAGCGCGCGCGCGGCACTCGCGACGGCCGTTAAACCCGATGCGCACAGTCGATTGACCGTTTCTCCTGGCACTGACACTGGCAATCCAGCCAACAATGCCGCCATGCGTGCCACGTTGCGATTGTCTTCTCCCGCCTGATTCGCGCACCCCAACACCACATCCGCAATCGCAACGGGGTCCACATTCGGATTCCGTCGCATGAGTTCTGCGATGGTGTGCGCCGCCAAGTCGTCGGTGCGAACTGGACTGAGCGAACCGCCCAGATTGCCAATTGGTGTGCGAATTCCATCTATAATGAATGCGTCCGAAGACACTGATACGCTGCTCATGATTTCTTGTACCTGTTGTGTTGGTGCGATCCCGCTGCGTTTGAGTTACAACCCATCTGGAAAATGCGGCTTGAGCGTGCGATACACGGTGCCGCGAAAATGTCCAACGATCACGTCGTCCTGATTGCGCACAGTGACGTTACAGAACTGCAGCCGGTTGCTCTGCGACTCCACCACTGCGACGGCTGTAATCACGTCACCAGGTTTTACACCAGCCGGGTAGCTGACGGTACAGTCAACAGCCACACAAACGTTGCCGCAGCCATTCGTCGCGTACGAAAACGCGCTGTCGGCCAGTGAATACACAATGCCGCCGTGCCCACCGCCCGCGCCGTTCAGCATGTCGCTTCGCACAGTCATTCGAATGGTCGAACGGCGCGGGGCGATTTCGAGCGTTTCCACACCCATCCACTGCGCGAGCGTATCGGTCGCCATCATCTTCGTCACGACCGCAATGGCCGTCGCCACCTCGTCAAACTCCGCGCGCGATGCGTCGGGTGCGCTCACGAGTTGAGCGCCTGCCCCAACCGCACACGCTCTCTCAACAGCGGACTCGCACGGTACCGCTCTTCGCGATACTCGTCATGCAACGCATCCAGGCAGCGCAGAATCTTGTGCGGCCCAATTTCATCGGCCCAAGTCAACAGACCTTTCGGATAGTTGACACCTTTGGTCATCGCCAAGTCGATGTCGGCGGGCGACGCAATCCGCTGGTGCACGGCATCGACCGCCGAATTGATTAACATCGCCAACACGCGATCGAAAATCCGTTCGGCCAACTTCACATCCAAATGCGCCGTTGGCGCTATCGCTCCGTCGCGATAGTCGTAGTAACCGCGCTTCGATTTCCGCCCCAGCAACCCCGCTTCCACCATACGTCGTTGCGTGTTGGCCGGACGGTAACGCCCATCGAAAAACATCCCCTCAAACACGGAACTCGTCACCGCGAAATTCACGTCGTTGCCAATGAGATCCATCAATTCAAATGGCCCCATGCGAAAACCGCCAACGTTGCGCATCGCGGCATCAATGGTCGCAACATCAGCAACACCTTCTTCCAACAGCCGTAAAGACTCACTGTAAAAGGGACGCGCCACGCGGTTCACAATAAACCCCGGCGTGTCGGCCGCCATTACCGTGACCTTGCCCCACAAATCAACGAGCACCCGCGCACGCTTTGCGACATCATCACTCGTCGATATCGCCGGAATGATTTCCACCAACGGCATCAACGTGGCCGGATTGAAGAAATGCACTCCAACAACGCGCTCAGGATTCTGACACGCACCCGCAATTGCAGCGATCGACAAACTCGAAGTGTTCGATGCCAACACTGCGCTTTCACTCAAAACGCCCTCAAGCGTGCGAAACAACACTTGCTTCACGCCGAGATTCTCGACAATTGCTTCAATCACGAATTCACATGCACTCATCGCCGCGAATTCTGCTGCCGACGCACCCTCCACATAAGTTAACCGCGTCAACACTGCATCCGCTGCTTCTCGCGCAAGTCTGCCCTTCTCTACCTCGCGCGCCATCGCCTTTGCGTGCACTTCCTGCGCCTTTGCAATCGACGACGCCACCGCATCGGCCAACACCACGCGGTGTCCGTGCTGTGCCGCAACCTGCGCAATACCGACGCCCATCGCACCGGCACCGATAACACCAATCATCGTTTCAGCATTGAAAACAGTCATCGCCTACGCGCCCGTGTACACTGGCTTCCGCTTCGCGAGAAACGCGCGAACGCCTTCTTCATAGTCTGCGGTTTTTCCCGCTTCAGTCATGCATTCCGCTTCAACTTCCAACTGTTCCTCCAGAGTGTTGCCGAACGACGCATTCAATGCGCGCTTGGTCAGTCCAAAACCGCGCGTTGCCTGTTTGGCGAGCTGCGTGGCAAGCGCCAACGCAGTGTCATGCAACACACCATGCGGCACGACATCCCAAACAAGTCCCCACTCCTTCGCCTTCGATGCCGTCAATTTCTCGGCGAGAAAAAACATCCCCGTCGCACGCTGCACGCCCACCAAGCGCGGCACAAAGAACGTTCCGCTCGTGTCGGGAATCAATCCGAGCTTAGCGAAACTCTCCACAAACGAAGCTTCTTCCGCGGCGATGGTGATATCGCATGCAAACGCGAGATTCGCGCCGGCGCCCGCCGCAATTCCATTCACCGCGCAAACTACCGGCTTTTCCAAATTGCGAATGGCGCGAATAATCGGATTGTAAGTAACTTTCACAAACTCTCCAATATCCGGCATCGGCCCATCCCCCTGCGGCAACGCCTCGGCCAAATCCTGGCCCGCACAAAATCCGCGCCCGGCGCCTGTTAACAGCACCGCGCGAACACTTCGACTTTCGGCCGCATGTTTAAGCGCCCCCTGCAACTCAAGTGCCATCGCCATCGTAAAACTGTTAAGCACTTCCGGGCGATTCAGGGTGAGCGTCAACACACCCCCTGTTTCGTCAACGGTGATGAACTTTGGGGTCGGGCCCGTGGGAGAAGTCATTCATGAATTTTAATGAGAGGCCCCTGCGGCAGGGAGCAACGATTACTCTTTTGCTGTTGTCATAGCTTGCATAAATCGCCTCAAAACCGACCGTATGGCCGGTCAACCAGCTCGCCGTTTTTCATCGATCTCAGCACATTTATCCGAATGCACCCAATTTCAGCTCTGCGCGTCCCCCTTCTACTGGCAACTGCCGCCACCACGCTCGGCGCGATGTACGTCAAAGCCGCCCCGACCGCGAGCAACACTGCCCCGATCAGTTCGAAGGTGACGCCTCACAATACTTTTGCTCGATGCGCGGGCGCAATTGACTCGGTCGCCAACACATGGCGTTCCGAGAATCAATGGCGTCGGTTGGCGCCTTATCCGGTTCCACGTGAAGCTACCCCGACCGATTCCATCGGAGTTTGGCTTGAGCGTTGGACGCTGGACGATGGCAGTGTTGAGATGCGCCGAGTTTCCGCAAGGCGTACGAATGTCGCGAGAATTGATGCCAACGGGTGTGAGCTAGTTGAATCGGTTCACAATCGCACATACAACGCGGATTCGATGAAAAATGCTTTCACCGATGCCACACTCGACTCGGTGCTTCATAGCAACGAACGCGGATTGCTGTACGTGTGGTCGCCGGGAATGCCATTGTCGGTCAAAGGGATGGTTGAAGCAAAGGCCGCCGCGGTGAAACTTGGCATTGCGTTCACCGCGATCGTTGCCGAGGCCACGTCAGCAGACATCTCTCCAACGATTGCAAAAGCCGACACACGCGACATGCAGTCGCTCGAACTCGTGTATCGAAACGCGACCATTCATTATCCGAGCGTGTTGTTGTACGCGAACCATAAAATTGTTGATGGCATAATTCCCGGCTACAAAAATCGTGACACTTACGCGACGTATGCCAAAGAATGGTTTGATCCGTCGCATGATGCCCCTCGTGCAGAGGCACAGAATTCTCCGGCAGTGCCGGCGTTCTGGGTCGACCACAAAGCGACAATTACCAGCATTTCTGCGATTCCCACGGTTCGCCGCATCGGCTTTTTCTTCAAGCCAATTGCGGGAACCAATCTTATTTCCTACACGTCAATTCAGCAGGACGCCGCGTACTTTTTTGACGTGAAAACCGGCAAGGAACAGCGCATTCCCGGTCACGTGGATCCGGTTCCGACGCCCGATGGACGCTTCATCACACTGCCAGGTTTGGAATTTCATCGAGTGCCTGATCTCGTTGCCGGTAACGAAGAAGCGTTGTTCACCGACACAGAGCTGCCCGATGAATACCAAACCACATCGTTACTCGGCGAAACCAAAACAACGCTGCACTATCGCGTGATCACCGGTTGGCGCACCGGCGCGCGCTTTCGCGATTACGACGTCGCGCTCGACAACAGCGGCAAACCGCAATCAATCAAAGCACTCGACAGGCCCTTTGTACCTTGTGAGAATCGTCATCTCACACTGCCAATCATTGCAAAATCAGGTCGCGAATTCGGTGCATTTGACCCGGCTGCAAAATCAGATTTCATTCTCGAGCTCAACGACAAACTGGAATGCGTCGACAAACTCCGCATGGGTTTCGCGACGGGAAAAGTTTCCTTCAGCTACGACGGCGCTTCGATTGCGTTTTCAACTGCGCGCATCAACACCGATGCCGAGGGGCCGTTGATGCTGCCGAGTGAAAGTTTCTACAAGGACGCATTGGTGTTAAACAGAAAAACCGGTCGCATTGTAAGCCTGTCTGCGAATAAGGCGTTACGCGGAATGACGTTTCCGGAATTTCAGAAAAATGGCACCATCATGTTGCTCGATCAACTCGCGCCGGGACGGCAAGTGGAAGTAATTCGCGTTGTCAGTGTGAAGTAGCGCCGCGGTACTCTGGGACGGCACCGCCTCATACTCGCATAGTTATGCAGACTGGTGCCGTCCCTCCCATTTGGCAGGGCGGTTGGTCAAATTCCGGTTCTATGGCAAAGAAATTGTCCTCTCACCTGACTCTCGAGTCATCCTCCGCCCGCTCGTCCAAGCCGGTTGCTGCGAGTCCGCGCACAGGCTTCGACTGGAGACGCATCGCCTATCAAACGCTGGCCTCACGTGCGCTTGATGATTTGGAAGAAGCAACGAACAGGAATCGCACCAGCGTGCCGCGTGAACATGTCGTGCTGTATCAGTTTTCAGCGCGCGGTCACGACATGGCGCAGATCATTCTTGGTTCGCTTATCAACGGCCAACACGACGGCGTAGGCGCCTATTATCGCAGCCGTCCGACATTGCTCGCTTTAGGTTTGTCGCTTGAAGATGCACTGGCCAGCCCCCTTGGCCGCTCCGGCGGCTTCAGCGACGGACGCGATATCGGTGTGGTGTGCAATCTCCCTAATCGCAACGGCCCGATTGTCATTCCAATGTCGGGGGATGTTGGTTCGCAGTACACGCCGTCGGCAGGTTGGGCGCAGGCAATCACGTATCATCGCGATACACTCAAGGATTCCAGCTTCAACAATTGCATTTCCGTTGCACTTGGCGGCGACGCTTCGGTTGCAACGAACGGATTCTGGGCTGCGCTAACAATGGCAACAACGCTCAAGTTGCCAATGTTGTTCTATATCGAAGACAACGACCTCGGCATTTCGGTTCGCGGCGGCATGCAAACGCCTGGTGGCAACATCGCCGAAAATCTGGCGTCGTTCAAGAATTTGTTTATTCGCGATGGTGATGGTACCGATCCGCACGAAACATCGGGCCTGCTGAAAGAAGTTGTTGATCACGTGCGTTCGGGAGAGGGGCCGGCGCTGATTCATCTCACCTTGCCTCGCCTCTCCAGTCATTCGGGGCCGGATAATCAAAAGGGATATCGCACGGTCGAAGAAATTGCGTCTGATGAAGCACGTGATCCGCTGCCAAAGTTGCGCGACTATCTCGTGCCCGAGTTACTCAGCGAGAGTGAATGGAAAGAGCTCGAAAAAGAAGTTGCCGGTGATGTAAACGTTGCCTTGACTGCAGCGCGCGCACGTCCAATTGGCGATCCGTCGAAAATCGGGCAGTTCGTGTACGCCGACGACAGCGACGGAATTGCTGATGCCTTTGGCGGACTTTCCAAAGCCGAACGCAACGCACTGGGTGGTACTGACAAAATTGAAGAGGGGGGCGACTTACTTCGATTTCCCGAAGCAATTCGGCGCACCATGCGTCACGAACTGAAAATCAATCCGAAAGTTGTCGTATTTGGCGAGGACGTTGGCAAAAAAGGTGGCGTGCATCTCGTCACCGAAGGTTTGCAAAAGCAGTTTGGCGCCGATCGCGTATTTGATACCAGTTTGTCCGAAGAAGGAATTGTTGGACGCGCCGTTGCTCTCGCGATTAGCGGACTCGTTCCCGTTGCAGAAATTCAATTTCGCAAATACGCCGACCCCGCCACTGAACAACTCAACAACTGCGGCACCATGCGTTGGCGCACCGCGAACAGATTTGCCGCGCCAATTGTTGTTCGCATGCCCGGCGGATTTGGAAAAGATGTTGGCGACCCCTGGCACAGTTTGAGCGATGAAGTGCGATTTGCGCACGCGTACGGATGGCAAGTTGCAATGCCATCGAACGCATCCGATGCAGTTGGATTACTGCGATTCGCCATGCGCAGTCCGAACCCGACAATTTTCTTTGAGCACCGCTCATTGCTTATGACGGGCGATGGTCTCGCGCGATATCCGGGTGACAATTACGTGTTGCCATTTGGTCGCGCCAATGTGCTGCAGGCGGGCACTGATCTCACGCTGGTGTCGTGGGGCGCGATGGTGCATCGCTGCCGCGCCGCCATTAAATCGTTCAGTGATCGTGTTGAGCTCATTGACCTACGCACGATTGCCCCCTGGGACCGCGCCTGCGTGCTCGAATCGGTTACGCGAACCGGACGCTGCCTTATCGTGCATGAAGACAACCTGACAGCCGGATTTGGGGCGGAAATCGCGGCCGTCGTCGCTCAGGATGCCTTCTGGTCGCTCGACGCCCCAGTGGAGCGGCTGGCTCCGAGGGACATTCCGATGCCGTATCACGAGACCCTACTGGCCGCCGTCCTCCCCGACGTCACCGAGATCTCCTCGGCCATTGAGGCGCTGCTGAGCGTATAGCGACCACCTCTTCCGCACTTTCCAGCGGCCCCGTCCCCGGCAATCGGCGCTTGAGACCGAACGCTTTGGGACGGGGCCGTGTCTATATGTTCGGCGCCATGTGACACACCCAGAAACTTCAGTACTCATCCTTGATCCAGCTCCGCGGCGCGCCGAAAAGGCGTTAGTTGCCCGGGTTCTGGAAGGAGACCGGATAGCGGCGCGCGAGCTGTACGACGCGCACGTCAGTCGGGTCTTCAGGCTGGCCTTTCGTCTCTGTGGGGACGAAGCCCATGCCGCCGAGCTGGTACAGGAATCGTTCATTCGTGTGTTCGGGCAGCTGGCGCGGTTTCGCGGTGATTCAGCGCTGTCCACATGGGTGCATCGAGTGACGCTGTCAGTGGTGGCCAACGCTCGGCGACGCGATAAGAAGCACGAACGTGAAATCGATTTCGATTCGGCCGATCCAATTGCCGACGACGCAGTTCGAGATGCCGACCCCGATTTGAAGGAAAGTCTGCACGCGGCAATCACAGCGTTGCCGGAAATTTACCGCACAACATTTGTCATGCACGACATCGAAGGCTACACGCACACAGAAATAGCAGCAGCAACCGGTGTTGCCGTTGGGACATCAAAAGGCCGGTTGTTCATCGCACGCGGGCAGCTTCGCAAAATGCTCGCACCGTTCAGAAAGGAAGACTGAAATGCAAGACGATCAAAACAGCAACCAGATAAGCGACGACAAGTT
This sequence comes from Gemmatimonadaceae bacterium, assembly GCA_040004455.1. Lineage (GTDB taxonomy): Bacteria > Gemmatimonadota > Gemmatimonadetes > Gemmatimonadales > Gemmatimonadaceae > Gemmatimonas. The sequence goes on along the minus strand of JBDUAX010000031.1, from coordinate 7,283 downwards.
TGACAGCCTGCTGCGCGAAGCCGCGCGCTCGTACAACGAACCACCGGCTCCGAATGTGGATCGCATGTGGGCGGCTATTGAACAACAGCACTTTGCCGCCGTCGCACCACGCACGCAGTGGTATGCGAACAGCTGGATTCGCGTTGCCGCGGCTCTCTTGCTCGGTGTAGGAATTGGCCGCGTAACACTCGCGACAAAACCAGCATCGAACCCTTCCGAACAAGTTGCTGTCCAACAACCGGCAAGCGTTGACAGATCATCAACACAAGCTGATGCACTGCCTGCATTGAATGCACCTGAAGCAAACAAGTACCTCGGTGAAACAGTGGCATTGCTCGCGTCGCTGCAATCCGATCGTCGATCTGCTGGAAATGACGAGCAACTGGTGAGTGATGCAGCAGAACTGCTCTCAACCACACGCTTTTTGCTGGACGCGCCAACGACGAGTGATCCGAATGTTCGTGGGTTGCTTGAGGATCTCGAGTTGGTGCTGGCACAGGTCGTACAATTGCCGAACAAGCGCAATGCACGCGATGTCGAACTGATTCATCAAGCCATGGAACAGCGTGACGTGATGCCGCGTCTTCGCACCGCAGTGGCCAACAACTATTCCGCTGACGATTAAGGAGCTACACATGAAGTTCATTTCAGGATTCTTTTTCATGGTGCTGGGCGTTGCGGCTGCGAATGCGCAAACGCCTCCAGCACGACCAACCCAGCCGGTTCGACCGGCTCCGGCTCCCGCGCCTGCCGCGGCACCAAGGGCTGCCCGGCTCATCTCCCCGGATGATCCGGACTATTCGATGTACTACCGGCGCGCGATGGACGCGATTGATTCGAAGGCCTTCATCAGTCTCAACGATCTCAAAGTGAATCTTGATGATCTCAAGTTGCACACATTGATGAGCGCGGACGTGCAGGAACACGTTCGCGACGCAGTACGCATAGCGGGCGACGGACAGCGCATGGCGCTTGACGCCTCACGTGACGCCATTCGCGAAGCGCAGCGTAGCATGGAAGGCCTCAATCTTGACCGGGCGCTTGCTCCGTTGGCGCGCATTAATGTTGACGAGATTGCGCAACAGGCACGCGCGCAATCACAGATTGCGCGTGAGCAGTCGCAGTTCATGCGTGAACAATCGCAACAGATGCGCGAACAGTCGCAACAAATGCGGGAGGACATGGTTGCAGCCCATGGTTTCGCACCATTTCCGGCGCTGACGCCAATTTCGCCTCTGCCAGCCATTTCGTCACTGGCGCCGCTCATGCCGCGGTGGACGCAGGAATGGAGTCAGGATCGCGATCCGGCCGACTCGGTGTTTAACGATGCCCGCTCGGCATTCAGTCGCGGTGACTGGCGTCGTTCAGCCGAGATGTTCGCGCAGGTTTATGCAAAATTCCCGAAATCAACGCGTGTTCAATCGGCCGCCTATTACGAGGCGTTTTCACGCTACCGCATTGGCACGACCGACGAACTCAAATCGGCACTGCGTGTAATCAACGACCGCGTTCCTGCAGCAATGAACGGATCGTCAAACAGCCAGAACATGGCAACTACTGTGTCGGCCGGACAGTCATACGGCCAGGGCTATTCGTACAGCATGAGCAGCGCGAACACAAACGAAGTGCGCGCCCTGCACGCCCGCATTCTCGGAGTGTTGGCGCAGCGTGGTGATGCCGACGCCGCGAAGCAGCTGCAAAACACCGCACAAAAGGGCGGCAATTGCGACAGCGAAGAAATGCAGGTGCGCTCGGAGGCGTTGAGCGCGATTGCACAAAGCGACATGGTGGCAGCCACACCAATTCTGCGTCGCGTTCTCGACAAGAAAGATCCGTGCACGCTTGAACTTCGCCGCCGTGCATTGGGCATTCTGCTCCGTCGTGCCGATACCGCTGCAACAAGTGCCGCAATTTCGGTCGCGAAAAACGCCGACGAAACAATTGATCTCCGTACTGACGCGATTTCTTATCTTGCAAAGTTGCCTGGCGACAACGCGATGGCGGCCCTGGAAGATTTGCTTCGTACCAGCACCGATCGCGATGTTCAGCGCGCTGCAGTTCGATCACTGTCGAACACCGACAATCCAAAGGCACGCCAATCCATTCGTGCAATCATCGAACGCAGCGATGTGAACGAAGATCTTCGCGTCGAAGCGATCAACACTATGGAACGCGATCGCGGCGGCAGTCCGGAAGACGCCACCTATTTGCGCGGATTGTTCCCGAAATTGCAGGCCGAGCGTTTGAAGATTGCGGCACTCGCTGCGATTTCGAAGACGCAGGGTACAGAGAATGAACAATTCATTCTCGCGTTGGCCCGGAATACTGGTGAATCGAGTGCTGTGCGTTCGAGTGCCGTGAGCCGCATGTATCGCATGTCAGCCATCAGCATCGCCGACATCGGCAAGTTGTACGACGGCGCCGATTCTCGCGCCATGCGTGAGCAGGTCATCAGCGTGTTGTCTCAGCGCAAGGAACCCGAAACGATTGACAAGCTCGGTGATATTGCCAAGAACAGCACCGATCCGAACGCGCGTAGCAGGGCCATTCAGGCGCTCAACCGCAAGGATGATCCGCGCGCCAGGAAGCTCATCCTCGACCTTGTAGGTACGCCATGAACGCGCCACTTCGCGCCGACCGGGCGCTCGTTCTCCATCGCGCAGACCGGGCGCTCGTTCTCCATCGCGCCGGCCTGGCGCTTGCCCTCCTGAGCGGACTCTCCGTGTCCGCCCAGGCACAGAATCTCGCGGGAAGAGTTTCGGGTGCTCCTGATGGTCGCGTGGAGTTCACCTATGCGTCACGCGAAGGTGCCTGTGGCGACGGTCGTTCGTACATGCGCCTCAACTTCGGTAGCAACTCGAACGAGTTTTACGGCAACTACAGCAACGATGCGACCATGCAACCGTGCGCTCGCGGCCCAGTTCGCGTCGTGCTCGATCAGGCAGCGCACACAGTGATTGGTATTCGCGTATTCGTTGGGCCCACGACGAAAACTGACGGTGCAACCAACCTCGGCACCGTCGGCGCGCGTGAAGCATCGCAATACCTGTTGGGACTTGCCGCGAAGGCGGAAGGCAGCGTTGCCCGCGATGCCATCATGCCAGCCATGATCGCGGACAGCACTGACAATCAGGTTGCACTCCTCGCAATTGCGAAAGATCAGTCACGGGCTCGTGAAACGCGTCGCAATGCCATTACCTGGTTAAGCCGCGATGGGCGTGTGCCCGCTTCGTTGTCAGCACCGCTGTTGGCACTTGCAACCGATGAAACCGATAATCAGACAGTTCGACAGCAGGCGCTCCGTACGTTATCGCGTCTCGATGGCGGTGCAGGAATTCCCGAGCTCGTTCGGTTGTCGGGTGACCGTGAAGGTGGGTGGATGGCGCGTGAAGCGTTGAGCGCGCTTGCGGCCTCGGGTGATCCACGCTCGCGTGAGTATCTGCGCGGCGTGGTGCGTAAGGGCGAACTCCCCGACGAAGCGTTGGCGACAGCCGTTCGCAGCCTTGGGCAGCAATACGCAACCGCCACGGATGTCGCGCTCATTCGCGAATCGTGGCCGAAGCTGTCGGGGCAGCGTGCGCAGGAAGCCGCACTGTCTGCAATTACCGAGTTTGGAGGTGCGGACAACGCGAAATGGTTGCTGGCGCTCGCCAAAGACCCCGGTGTGTCGCAGAACAATCAGCGTCGCGCATTAACGAATGCGGTTCGCGCGGGTGCTCGCGTAAGCGATCTCGTTGCGATGTACAACGCAACCGTTGATTACAACATGAAGGAGTCAATTATCAGCGCGTTGTCGAACGACGGTGATAAGGAAGCGACTGACAAATTGTTGTCGATTGCGAAGGGTGACGAAAGCATCACTGCGCGTCGCCGAGCGATTGCGGCGCTGGGTAAGAGCAATGACCCGCGCATCAAGAAAGAACTTGAGGCGTTGGCGACAACCAGCCGCAACTAGCGCGAAGTGGCTGGGAAGAAGAAAAGCGGCGACGATAACCAACTATCGTCGCCGCTTTTGTTTGTGCACCGAACAACGCTATGGCCGTTTCGCTCGGCGTGACACGAGCAGGTTGCGAAGGGATCTTGCTTGCGCATCGGTAACGCGTTCAATGCTCATTGTTGGTGCGAGTGGATCACCCGCGCGAATCGTTCCGGCAACATAAGGCGACACATAAGAAAGTGTGTACGCGCCGAACGGGCTCGGAAGTCCCGTTGAAGGGAATGAATTGGGAAGAATGAAGTAGGTGCCTGGTGTTGCCGCCAAACCAGCAAGGCGCGCATCGGTTCCGTTTGGACCGCCACCCTCATCATCGCTTTGTCCCACGGTAGAAAAGGTCGAATCGGTTACTTGAAAAAGCAGGAACAAATACGCGTCAAAGGCTGTGCTCCTGAGCGTAATGTCGACGGTGGTGGTTGTCGGAACAACGAACTTGTAAATGTCGAAATACGTTCCATCGGGAAGGCCCGCATTGTCAGTCAGGGCACAATCGGTGTTGGCCAGTGACCCAGTCACTACCTGTCCCGTAACTAGCGTTGCGGCACCGCGAGAATCGCATGGTCCAAAGGTTACCGTCAGTGTGGCCGTACCGACTTTCCCTTCACTGGTTGCCGTAAGCGTCGTGGTACCTGGGTTAACGCCGCTTACCACACCCAAGGCGCTCACGGTCGCAACGGTGGGTGTCGACGAGGTATATGTAATTGTTCGACCGGTCAATACGCTGCCGTTGGCTGAGCTAGTTGTGACGGCCAACTGCAGAGTTCTTCCCGTAACGACCGACAGTGTTGCGGTTGAAAAAGCAACAGTCGCAACGGGCGGCGGAATCACTATTACCGACGCCGTACCGCTAATGCCTTCACTTGTCGCAGTAATCGTTACGGTATTTGCAGCGACTGCCGTAACCAAACCGGTGTTACTTACCGTGGCGGCGCTCGTATTGCTCGAACTCCAGGTAACGGTCCGACCAGTCAGCGGATTGCCCGCGGCATCGACCGTTGTCGCAGTGAGTTGTACGGTCTCACCTACGCTCTTGGTACTGGAAGCAGGCGATACGGTGACCGTCGACACCTTTGCAGGCTCTGTAGTGCCGCCACACGCGACCAGGAGCATTGCAACCATTACAAGTGCAACGTGACGGACGTTCAATCTGGTCATAGATGGCTCGGTGAGCGCAGAAGAATTACGTGAACTACTTCGAAGCGGGATGACTACACGCCTGCAGTGTGCGGTCGGAGGTTCACGCGGTCAAGCATGATGACGGAGTTTTAACCCTTGACCTCGTATTTGGGTCACGTTAGCCTTGTGGCACGTTACGTTAGGGCGCCGGATCCCGGCAACAACTGTCACGTTCTTTCAAACTGGTGCGCCGTGAAGTACCCCACCCCCCACAACATCTCTCGCTCCCGCCCGGTCGGCCGGGTTGCAGTGACTGCCAGTGTGTGTTCCGCCAATGCGGATTGCACATGCGCCGTCATTGTCGCGAAGGATGGTGTTTGCGAAGCAGGGTGCCCCGAGTAGCAGCGCGCGAATAACTCGCCGCTCCTCGCGGATTAGCGCCCTCCCTGCTTCGATTCTGCAGCGAGGGCGTTCTCATATCGATCCATTAGAGGACCGCGTGACCAGTATTCAAAAAAGCGTTAGGGAAGCTTCGAGTGAAGCTGCCGGTGAAGTTTCTTCGGAACGTTCTGCAATTACAGACGTAGAGTCGTCGCACTCGTTAAAAAGTCTGTGGCAGGCTCTTGGCGACGCCACTCGCGGCAAGGAGCACGATTACACGCAAGGCTCAATTCGCCGGGCCATCTTCCTGCTCGCGGTGCCAATGGTACTCGAGATGGTGATGGAGAGTCTGTTTGCCGTATCTGATGTGTTCTTTGTCTCAAAACTTGGCGCGGCCGCCATTGCGACGGTTGGTCTCACCGAGTCGCTGATGATCGTCATGTACACGTTGGCAATGGGGCTCGCGATTTCGGCAACCGCTGTTGTCGCACGTCGCATTGGCGAACGCGACACCGAAGGTGCCGGTCGCGCTGCGGTACAAGGCATTCTGCTTGGTCTGATTGTATCTGCCACATTGAGCATTTTAGGCGCAGTGTTTGCAAGACAATTACTCGTCGCGATGGGCGCCTCCCCCGATGTGCTTTCAACAGGCACGGCGTTCGCCACGATCATGATGGGCGGAAGCGCCACGGCATTCATGTTGTTCGTAATCAACGCCGTGTTTCGTGGCGCCGGTGATGCGGCCGTTGCAATGCGAGTGCTATGGTTAGCGAACGGCATCAATATCGTACTCGGCCCCATGCTGATTTTCGGTGTCGGTCCGTTTCCCGAACTGGGAGTGAAAGGTGCGGCCATTGCCACAACAATCGGGCGCGGAGTTGGTGTGGTATTCGCGCTCACCAGATTGGCAAAAGGCAGCGGTCATCTATCAATCAAACGACAGCATCTCTCCATCGAATTGAGCACGATGTGGAGCATGCTCAAGATGTCCGTGAACGGCACGTTTCAGGTGCTGGTTGGTTCGCTCAGTTGGATTGTGCTCATTCGACTCATGGCCACATTTGGCAGCATTGCCATGGCAGGTTACACCATCGCCATTCGACTGGTGATTTTCGCATTGATGCCAGCCGCGGGTTTGGGTAACGCAGCGGCAACGATGGTTGGACAGTCATTGGGTGCAGAGAATCCCGATCGCGCCGAAAAAGCGGTGTGGACCGCCACGCGTTATAACGTTGTGTTTCTGTCGTTGTTAGGCGCCGTGTTTCTCATTTTCGCGCCGCTCATTGTGAGTGCGTTCACAGGCGATGCGGAGGTTGCGCGTGTCGCTGTACGAGGACTTCGGGTAATAACAATTGGCTTTCCTTTGTTCGCACTAGGGATGTCGCTCGAACAAGCGTTCAATGGTGCTGGCGATATTACCACGCCAACCTGGATGAATATCGCCGTGTTCTGGGCTTTCGAATTGCCGTTGGCCTGGGCGCTCGGCGAATACACCAGCCTGGGTTGGCAGTCGATCTTCATTTCAGTATTGGCCGCTTACTCAGCGTTGGCGTTGCTGTCGCTCATTCTCTTCAGGCGAGGTGGCTGGCGACTGAAAAAAGTGTAGTGTGGCGAGGGAGGCGCGACAACAGGGCTTACTTCGAGATGCAGCCGGGATCACACGTTAATTGTTTAGCTGGAAACGCGGTTGCACGTTCTACGTGACACGCCAGGGCCGTTAACACGTGACGTGTGAACGTTCACACGTGATCAGGAGGCGGCGTGCGCTACTGACGATGTCGTGGTTTGTTGG
>JBDUAX010000030.1:0-18482 GCA_040004455.1 Gemmatimonadaceae bacterium | reverse complement strand
GTTACGACCGGCGTCGGTGGAATTATCGGTTCCGTAGTCTTCGGCGTCTCCGTTGTGCTGCCGCATGCAGCAAACACGATGCTCGCGATTAACAACCAGGCGCTGCTCTTTCTATTGAGGATCATCGGTTCAGTCTCCGTAAGGCGGGCGGTGCAAACCGCGCATGGTGCTTTCGATGGTCGCGGCTGCCGATCACGAGGCGCTTTTCCCGGTGGTCAGCCAGTTGTCGAGCAATGTTCGAAGACAGTGCCAAATGGGTGTCAATCGCAGCGTCAAACCATTGGTGCTTATCGAGATACCATGCCATTTTCGCATGCCGGCAGAGTCCGCGACGAACGCGGCACGGTCATTGCTTCAATCACAGTTGCCGCAAGTTCATGTCCGCGGCCAGCACTCCACCTGTGCCACAACTCGGCGCAGCGCGGTCCTCTTAATCAGAAAACGATGGCTCAAGACCCTATTTCAGCCGCAGCCGCTCGCCTCGATTCCCTGCTCCAGACGCAGGAAGCCATAGCCAGAAGAGTAAAGCGGTCTCCAACGCAGCTGGGTGAGGGAGGCACGAGCTTTCCGTTCCTTATGCCCGACGCCGGCCGGCCCTACTCTCGCGGGCCAATGGTCGACTCCACTTGCGTGAACTACGCGACCACGAACCCGGCATTAGCTGCCGAGTTGGGGGTTGGCGATACCATCCGCCGGAACGGAGTGCCGAGCGATTTGCCCATGAAAGTCACGCGAGTGGACGATGACGTCGTGTACGCGACGTTGACGGATAATGAGGGCTCGCGCGAAGTCGCGTTTTCGGCAGACCAGGTGGACGTAGTAACGAAGGCGCCGACATCAGAGACGTTTCCGGACATTACGCCGTATCAGAATGCAGTAGTTTTGAGCGCGAGCGCGCCGTCGGTATACGCGTCCAGTGCAGCAGCGGCGACCGTCGAATCGACTAACGTTTCAACGGCCAATGCCGCAGTGAGTGCATCAACGCGAAGCACCGATACGCGAAGCCTGGGAACCACGACTGCCACGAACGTACCCACAGCGCCGCAATCGGCCGATGACTCGTCGCCGCCGTTTGTGTTGTTGCCCGATGGCTCCAAGCAGTTTGGTTATGCGCCGACTGGACCCGTAGTCAACATTGTGCCGAACAAACAGCCGGCGGTTCCGACCGCGTTCGGAGTTGGCGCAACCTTTCGAATCAAGGGCATTTCGTTTGGCCCACCAATGACAGTGCTGCGCGTTGGCGATGGCATCGTGACGGCTCAGTACACGGACGAGCTAGGTACGCGCGAAGTGCCGTTTATTCCGGGGCAGCTTGATTTGGTGACGCCGGCGCCGTAGACGATAGCTGTTGAAAGCAATTAAGAGCCGGCGCCGTTTATGGATGGCGCCGGTTTTTTTGCAAGCGAAACAAGTGCAAATGACGAGTGCTTTATTGATAATTGGCGTAAGACGGCTACGATAACCGCCCAACTACACATTTCTTTTTTGCCAAAGGCCTTCGCTACGCAAATGACCGACCTACAAGAACAGTTCGGCCAGATCGACATCTACTTGTTTGATCAACTCTTGCGCGGCCGCATTGTGCGCGGAATGCGCATTCTTGATGCAGGATGTGGATCGGGAAGAAACATTCACTATCTGCTGCGATCGGGTTTTGATGTTTTCGGTGCAGATGCAAATCCTGCAGCGGTTGCTACAGTGCGCGCGCTCGCCGAGCGGTTGAATCCGCGTTTGTCTCCGGAGAACTTTCGCGTTGAGTCAGTTGAGGCCATGACATTCTCGGCAGAATTCGCCGATGTTGTTGTGAGCAGCGCCGTTCTGCATTTCGCGGCGGATGAATCGCGGTTCAATGCGATGCTCGAAGGAAGTTGGCGTGTGCTGAAGCGCGGCGGAATATTTTTTTGTCGCTTGGCTTCATCAATTGGAATGGAGGATCAAGTGCAGCGTGTTTCGGGGCGTCGGTTTCGACTGCCTGATGGGTCGGAGCGGTTTCTCGTTGACGAGGAAATGCTTATGCGCCTGGGCAGCGAGCTTGGCGGCGAGTTGGTTGATCCAATAAAGACGACGGTTGTTCAGGGGCAGCGATGCATGACGACGTGGGTGATGCGGAAGCGAGGTTAGTTGCGATGCGCAAACTATTCTTCGCATTACTTGCGCTCTGTGCTTGTCGGTCGGAACGCGCGTCTTCGGCCTCGCCGTCTGTACAAGTCGACACCGGACGCGTCGCCATTTCTGGCGGCTCGCTGTATTACGAATCGGCGGGCAGTGGCGAGACACTTGTCTTGCTGCACGGCGGCAATCTCGATCGGCGCATGTGGGATGTTCAATTCGCGCTGTTGCGTCAGCACCATCACGTGGTCCGATACGACGCCCGTGGTTTTGGGCGATCAAGCGCAGCAGATCAGGCGTTTGCCGCACACGACGACCTGACCGCGCTTTTGCAGGCGCTGAAAATCTCACACGCGACGCTGATTGGTTTATCGATGGGCGGACGCATTGCTATCGATTTTGCGTTGGCGCATCCCGAAGTTGTCGATCGGCTGATACTTGCAGCGCCGGGTATCAGCGGTGGACATTGGGCCGAGGATGGCGACAGCCTATGGCAGAAGAAAGCGCGTATTGCTGCGAAGAAACAGGATTCAGTTGGTGTAGCGTTGGCGTGGTTGGAAAGCGCCTACATTCGCACCGCGCTGCAATCGCCGGAACAGGTTGCATTTGTGCGAGATATTGTGATGGATAACGCGCGATTCTGGAGCGGCATTGTGCGACACGGCAACCTGGAACGCGATGCCGAACCGCCCGCGGCGGACAGACTCAGTGAATTGCACATGCCAATTCTCCTGATGGTTGGCGGCAATGACACTCCATTTATCAAGGACGTCGCGCGTGCAATTAGCGGCAACGCACCTCACGTGAAGCGAGTTGATATTCCAGGTGTTGGCCACATGCTGAATTTGGAAGCGTCGGAGCAATTTGATCGCGAAGTCTTGTCGTTCCTCGCGAGTGCGTCACCAAGCAAATGAACCCGACCTTCGAACAAGCCTTCGGCTACCAAGGAGACAAGATGAATCTCCCCGTGGCCGTCATTGAATCGGCCCTACCGTTTTACACATCCTTACTCGGCTTCATCGAAGTTTCACGGAGCGAGAAGCCGAATCGTTCGGCAGTACAGGCGCGCGACAACGTGCAAATGCAAATCGTTGACAAAACGTTCAAAGAGTTTTGCGTGGTTGCACTGGACGGACTTTGCTATTGGTTTAGGGAGGCGCAAAAATGGTAAACGATGTTGAGATGTTTCTCAGGGATCTCGACCACCCGCAGAAACCGGCGATTCTCCTTCTTCGAAAAATCATTCTCTCCGCCGACAAGGAGATTTCGGAAAGCATCAAATGGAATGCGCCGAGTTTCGCAACAACTGAGTATTTCGCAACGTTCAATTTGCGGGCGAAACAGCGAGTGCAAATCGTAATGCACCTCGGCGCCAGGAAACGCCGGCGACGCGCGAGGCAGCTTCTTGCGTAAAGGCGTCGTTAGCGATGAAAACAACAAAGCCGTCGAACCGCGGGCCAGCGGCCGATGTTGCTTACTGTGCGCCGATCCCCATCGCCGCGCGCATCCGCACCTGCGCCGTCGCCAGGCTCGATCGCGCAATTGCCTCGTTGACCTCGACTTTCGCAACCTGATCGTTCACCTGCAGCACGCGAAAAATATCAGTCAATCCCAAATCCAAACGCGCACGTTCCCCGTCGTACTGTCGACGCGCCAATTCCGATGCCGCGGACGCGAAGCGCACCAATTCGCGACCGACATTGATGTCGCGATACGCCGAGCGCACATCCAACCGAACAACGTTCTCGGCATCCGCCAGCGCCACGCGCGCAAGATCAACGGCCGCAGCAGCGCGTTCACGGTCTGCGTTACCGGCATTGTTGAATAACGGACGAGACAACGTCAAACCGAAGCTCGCTTTCGTTGGACTCGCGAGCGAATTGTAAAGCGTGCCGAACAGCGGGCTGACGCCGTCAATGCGACTGCGCGACAGCGCCACAGATAAATCGAGCGTCGGCAATTGCAAATTACGCGCCACGGTTTCGAGATATCGCACCTCAAACACCTGACGACGCGCCGCCTCAACATCGGGACGCGCCGCGAGTGCTTTCGCAATTGCGTCATCCAGCGACGTACCCTCCTCCGTTGGCACGCTGTCGGCCGCCATCAGCACAACGTCGTCAGCTGGAAAACGCGCCACGGACCTTGAGCCGTACACTGCGACAACGAGTTCATCCTGCGCCGACTGCCGAACCCGTCGGGCAGAAATCAATTCAGCGCGACGCGATGTTACGCCGAGCTGCGCGGTGATCAAATCGACTTCGGTGATCTTGTCGAGACGACGCAACTCCTCATACGCAGCACCCAACTCCTCGGCGCGACCGAGGGACCGGGAATCAACAGCCTCGATTTGATGACTCTCGATTAACTGCGCATACAGCATTCCGACGGTTGCGGTGATATCGACGCGCGCTTGCGACAAGCGCGCGTCGGCCGACGCGATGGCCTCGTCGGTGGCGTGAATGGTGTTGCGGAGCGATGCAAATCCGAAACCGCGCAGTATCGGCTGACTGATTGACGCGAGAAACGCGTTCTGCTTTGCTTGCTCCCCGGCGAACGCGGTGCGTGTGTAGGAACCCGCGTAACTCGCGCCCGTTGGCGTAACGCCGGAAACTTGTGCGCCGTACCGCTGCTCATTGGTGGCGGCCGCCGCACCCAACAGCGGATCGTACGGTGAACGCACAGCGAGCGCACCCGAGCGAATGCCGCGCGTTTCGGCCCCGATTGACTGCAATCGCAAATTCCAGGTCAGTGCGGTGCGGACAAGGTCGTCGAAGCGCACGCGCACGGTATCGACCTTGATTGTCGAATTCGCCGCGACTTGCGCGTGCATCATCGAAGACGAAATGGCAGCGAGCAACGTAATTGCCGCTGAGCGACAAAATGTCTTAAACAAGTTGACGCTCCGCGAGTTGTTTGAAGAGTCCTTCCATTTCCACCAGCTCTTCATAACGGCCATGCTGCACGATGCGTCCGCGCTCCATCACGAAAATACGATCCGCCCGCATCACGGTGGTCAACCGATGCGCAATTACAATACGTGTTGACTGCAGGCGCTCCAGACTTTGCGTCACAATTTCCTGCGAGCGGTTGTCGAGCGCGCTGGTTGCCTCATCAAACAATATCACACGCGGACTCCGGGCCAATGCGCGTGCAATCAACAATCGCTGCCGCTGACCACCAGAGAGTGTCGAACCACCATCACTCACAACGGTGCGCATTTCCATCGGCATACGACGCACATCATCGGCAAAGCCCGCCAATTCAGCCGCGCGCCAGGCGTCGTCCATTGTCAACGGCGACGCACCGACAATGTTTGTGAAGATGTCGCCCGCCAACAAGCGGCTCTGCTGCAACACCACGGCCGATTGTCGGCGAATGGACGCAATGTCAATGCTCGCCAAGTCCTTGCCGTCGTAATACACCGCGCCAGTTGTTGGACGTTCGAAGCCCAGCAGCAATCGCAGAATAGTTGACTTACCTGCGCCTGACGGACCGACAAACGCGACGAATTCGCCAGGGCGAATTTCAAATGTGACATCGGCAATTGTTGGCGGCGCATCGGCGACGTAACCGAAACTCACGTGCGAGAACTCAATGCGACCGGAAATCGCGCCGGGATCGGGCTTGCTGTCTCCGATTTCCGGAGTCGCGTGCAGGATTGGCGAAATGCGCTCCAGCAGCGGCACGATGTTCAGCAGCGACACGAGTGTATTGCTCACACTGGTGCTCGCCGCCAGCGCGGCACCGAATGCCGCGCTGAACGAAATGAATTCGGCAGCCGAAAGTCTATCCGGTTGCTGAAATTCTCTGGCTGCAACAAAGAACACAGCGACCGACGCGAGGGTCGGCAATACGTCATTGAACACATTCAGCGCAGTCGTTGAGATGCCGACCTTCATGGCCACGCTCTTCAACTCGCGAAATTTCACGGTCCACAGCGCAAACATCCGCGACTCGGCAGCCGCAACGTGCAGCTTTGCTACGCCGTTCAGCAATTCAAATATCAGTGAACTGATTCCGCCGCTAATCGCCAGGCGACGTCGTTCGTAGCCGAGACCGGACATCGTTGCAAAGGCGGTCAGTCCCGCGCCAAGTGCCATTGCGACGAATGCTATGAACCCGAGCTTGAGGTCGATGAAGAGCATCAACAGCAGGTTTGTAAATGCGAGTGCGCTGCCGAGCAGTGAAGTGACAACGGTGCTCGTTAGCAGTTGCCGCGCGGAGTTTACGGCGTCTGCACGAGTGGCCAGATCGCCAACCGTGAATTTTCGAAAAAATTGCGTTGGTAGCGACAACAACCTGTCGACAATCGCGGCCTGCATTCCGGAATTGGCGCGGCTTTGTGCACGAATGAATGCGAATCCGCGCGCTGCTTCGAATGCGACTGTACCGAGTGCAACCGCAAAGAGCGCCGCAAAGAGTGTGAGCGCGTTACTCGCGTCGGCAGTTGGAATTACTTCGCTGAACATCTTGCCGGTCACGATTGGCAATGCAAGACCCAGCACGGCCATCGCGAGCGCAAACCAAACGATGCGCGCTATGTCGGGCCAGATGTCGATGCCAACCAATTGCACCAGTGCGCGCAAGTTGAGCGGAATCGCTGGCAGCGGCCGATAGAACGTGTACGCTCTGACGTGAAGTCGCGCGGCGACGGCCTCGGTAACCGTCACGCGTTGTTGCGTGAGTGGGTTTTGCATTGTATAGCCGCCGGCCGCGGACGACAGCAGCGGAACGGGAACGCGCTCCTCGCCCAGAAACCCCAACAGCGGCCCGCCGTCTTTGTTCCACCAATCGCCCTTGAGTGTGATGCGACGATGACGTACAAACGACGCGCTGATAATCGCTGCCACCTGATCGCGATAGCGCATGACGTTTTTGATTCCGCCGCGCATCGCTTCAAAGTGCGGAGGTACGTGAAACGGAATGTGCGCGGCCGCAAACACCGCGGCGCAGGCGTTTACCAGCGCGTCGTTGGAATGAACATCAGCGACCGGCTCGTTTTGCACCTGCAGCAAATCGGCGAGGCTGGCAATCGCACGATCGTGGCGTTCGCGATCGTTGATGGCGCGCCTCGCCAGGCGATTGCGTTCGATGCTGTCTTCGCGATCGAACCATTGCGACGTCCACGCGAGAAACGCAATCCATCCTTGCGCCAGTGTTTCGAGCACCGTGCCCGAGTCGAGCATCGCGTGCGTGTCGGAGACAGACAACTCCGCCGTTTCGCTCGCAATTGTTACCCACATGCCGCGCGCGAGTGGGAAATACGAACGGCCACCGCTCAGTGGAACCTCGCCCCCCAAACTCAGTGCTCCTGAGTCTGTCCAGAACCAAAGGACTTCGGTGCCGACAGTAATCGCCGTGTCCTGTTCGAAGCTTTGCGACGACGACATCGGTTCGACGTGACGCGCCGGCGCAACCGTCGCGCGATACATCGCGCGTCCAATGCTTTCTGCAATTCCGGTCGCCAGTGCGCGGGCAATGCGCGAGCCTTCGGGGGATTCATCAACGAGCATTTCAGTTGAAACGCGATGCATGCGCGCACCGCCGAATCCAACGGCGACGATGACACCGTGCCCAGTTGCCGCGCTTGCTGCGGCACCCGCAACGACGTCACCCGCGCGCAGTGTGCCAACGTAGCGACGCGCACCATCTCGCGATTCCGTTTCGCGACGTACGTAGAAAAGATCGACTTCTCCAGCGGTCAGCACGTAAAACAAATTGGGATCGTCGAGCCTGATCGCGTTGTGCCCCGACAGCGCTTGCTCATTATCCCACTTGTGCGACATCAATACGACTGATGACGCCTCGTCTTCACCACCAACGCCGAAGACGCTTGTAAACCGCGCGAAAGTACGAGTCTGGCGCATTATTGATCCTGCGCCTGGTAGTAGTACAGACCGTCAGTCTCGAGCATCAATTCTTCGTGTGTGCCGCGCTGCACTACCTTGCCCGCGTCGAGCACTAGAATTTCGTCGGCGTCGCGAATGGTGGACAAGCGGTGCGCCACGATGATGCACGTGCAACCACGACGACGCAGATTGCGATCGATATTTTGTTCGGTGACCGCGTCCAGAGCACTGGTTGCTTCGTCGAGAACGAGAATACTGGGGTTACCAACCAGGGCGCGCGCAATTTCCATGCGTTGACGTTGTCCGCCGCTGAAATTCGCTCCTCCTTCTTCAACGAGGGCGTCAATGCCTCCCGGACGCGCCATGATATCGCTGTGAATGCTTGCGTCTTTGCACGCGGTGACGAGCGCTTCCTCGGGAATAGTCGAATCCCACAGCGACAGATTTTCGCGAACCGTTCCCGCGAACAACGAGATGTCCTGATCAACCATTGCGACCGATGCAGCGCGAGTTGCGCGTGGCCATTTGTGCGCCTCGACTTCGTCAATCAACACCTGACCGCTCCATGGGTCGTACAAACTCGACACCAGTTTCGCGACGGTGGACTTACCACATCCTGACGCGCCCACCAACGCCACGCGCGCGCCTGGCTGCAACGTGATTGAGAATTCGCTGATGAGTGGCGCGGCCTGCTTTGAGTAACCAAACGTCACATTGCGCAATTCAACGTGCCCGCGAAGTCGTTCAACCGTGTTCGCGCGTTGTGCGGCTGAATCCGCATCCGGAACCGATGCCGGATAACGCAGCACGTCGTCAATCTTCGCCATTTTGGCGTACATTTCCTGCACCGTCGACGCGAGCAACACGAAATTGTTCACCGGGCGAATGAAGCTCACGAGCAATGTTTGAAATGCCACAAGCGTTCCCAGCGTAAAATCGCCACTGATCACGCGACGCGCGCCAATCAACAACACGAGCGCGCTGGTTACTGCCGTCGCAAAGGACGGAATGAGCATGAACAGGGTGGTCGTGCGATCGAGCGACTGCTGCGCGCTTAGGTACGCCGATTGAAATCCAACCCAGCGCGCAAAAAAATCTGATTCGAGCGCGGATGCCTTCAGCGTTTCAATGGCTGCAAGCCCCGCCATCAAGGTTCCACGCCCCTTTCCTTCCGCCTGCAGGACTCGACGATTTCCATCAATGCGACGGCGATTCACCACGATTGTACTCGCGACGAGCACGCCAACGCACGCGAACGCAATCAGCGTGAGTTGTACATCGTACGTGAACATCAGTAACGCGAAAAGCACGACCATCAGCCCATCAATTGCCGCTGATGCGAGCTTGCGTGACAGGAATTGCGCGACCTTTTCGTTGAGCCCGGAACGCCAACTTATTTCGCCGGTATAGCGCTGCGCATAAAACTCCACTGGCAGGTGTAACAAGTGCCAGAGAAACTTGCTGGACGCCGTCACCGACAACTTCGTTTCAAATCGCAGCAGATAGTATTGCTGCAGCCACACGAGTCCCGCGCGAATCACTGAAGTAACAACCATCGCGAACAACAGGGGGCGCACCCAGTTCGTGTGCCCGTGTACCACAACGTCGTCGATGAAGATCTTTGCAAACATCGGAATGACGAGGCCCGTGACGGCCAACGCCGTGCCCGCGAGCAGCGCAAACAGCAGCGCCTTCTCCGAACCTTTCATGCGCTCGCGCAACTTGCCAATCAACGACGGCGGTGTGCCCTTCTTCACGAAAGTCGGACCCGGCGTAAATTCGATGACCGCACCGGTAAACGCGGCATCCGATTCCGCGACAGTTACTTTGCGCGGCCCGATTGCCGGATCGTTCAGATGGTAGCCGCTACTTTCAATTCCATCGAGTACCACAAAGTGATTGAAGTTCCAGAAAATGATTGCTGGTAGCTTCGCCTGTTCCAATTCATCGAGTTCGCAGTTGTACGAACGCTCAACCAGACCATATGCGCGCGCGGCTTTGCCGAGATTGCTGGCGTTCATGCCGTCGCGCGACACTCCGCATGCGACTCGCAATTCCTCGAGCGGAACAAAGCGACCGAAATACGCCAGCACCATGCCGAGTGAAGCTGCGCCACATTCGGCGGCTTCCATTTGCAAGACTGTCGGTGTGTGCGCGCTCCGACGGTGTTTCTTGTCCAATCCCTTACTCACCAAACCAGCGCCGGATTGCAGGAATGATCATCGCAATGGGGCGCATTGTTTCAACGACAATGTTTCCTGTGAGCAGTGTGCCACTACCAAATGCAATTGGAGCGCCTTCGCGCGATGTCCATTTGAAGTGACTGACCGTTGTCGAATCGAGTTGCACTGCAACATCAACAAGATACGCGCCGCCTGCTGCCGTGAATTGATGTACCAGTGTTGCGTTCTTGAGATAGCGATCGAGCGCGCTGCCGCTGAGCGGTGCGGACGACACCGAGCGGACGTCGCCGAGGAAGTATCCTGTTTCCTCGGGTTGCACCCCGCCGGGCACCATTTCGACGCGCATTCCCTGCTTGATGCGCTTGCCTTCGAGCGGAATGAACATCATGACGTGCAGCGTGGCGTCGTTTGGTTCGAGCGTGCTGATGGCGTCGCCCGTGCGAATTGATTGACCAACGTCTGTGAGTTGTTCAACGACGATGCCGTCGTACGGACTCAGCACGTTTGCGGTCGCGTTAAACTCTGCGCGTTTTTGCGCGAGTGTGTTTTGGGTTTGGACGATGGATTGATCGAGGGTGAACAGCTGTTGTTTGTTCGCAACTTGCAATCGCAATTCTGTCGAACTCAGTTCCTGCTGCTTGGCGGCCCATCCGATTTGCTGCAGTTGTACTTCCGCGCGCATGCCAATGGTGGTTTGCGCCGCGTCGCGTGTCATCAGGCCTTTGTCGACGGCTTTCTGTTCGTTCGCAATGCGTTCGTCGAGCGCGATGAGTCGACGTCCTGTTGCACCAACTGCCTCGTCTGCCTGTTTCTTCTGTTGAACGATTGAGGCGAGTTGCATTTCGCGATCGGTCGACAGCAGCGAGGCCGTGGAATTGCGATTCGCCTGCAACTCGGCCAATTGTGATTCGAGTTGATTGATTGTGGTTTGCAATTCCGGTTGCGCGAGAACTGCAACTATTTGTCCTTTGCGTACGGCAGTGCCTGGTGTTGCGGTGACTGATTCGATTTGTCCGGTGCCAGATGCTTGAATGCGAAACAGTCCACCTTCGCGCACCATGATGCCTTGTCCGGTGACGATTTGCGGAACGCGTCCGAGTATGCCCCAGGTGAGCGCGCCGATGACGAGGGCCGAGAGGCCGGCGAGTGCGACCCATCCGCGAATGGTTGTGACTGCCATGAGCGAGTCGAGTCCTTCGGTGGACTCGGCGCGTTGCAGTGCGGAGGCGCGGAAGCGCGGCTCGGTGGGCGGGGCGGGCGGAGGTGGGACTTGCGGCGTGGAGGCCGGAGCAGTCATGCGTGTGGAGTGCTAATGCGGAGTTCGGCGGGACTTTCGTGGTACGGTCGCGCGGCGCGCGGGGGGAGTCGTGTGAAATGCGAGCTTGTTGTGCGCGTACAGAATGCATCGGTGCGCGGGGGAGCGACAGCGGTGTGGTGGTGAAATTGGGGTCAGGTTCATTCATCATTTGACCGCGTTGAGGTCAGGTTCACTTACCAGTCAAATGCGACGGTAGTTAGGTGTCAGCGCGGTATGTGCGGGGCTGGCGGAAGCACGTTCGGGTGTCGCATCACGGCGTTGGAGTTGCGCCGCGTGCTCTACACGACGAGCGCGCGTCTCATCCATAGCCGTCGCCGCGAATACATTTGACCTACGGTTGGTTTCGCATCGGACTTCGATATTACGTCGTCGTAGTCATGATGATTTGCGGCTGCGTGAAAATTATTCCTCTGCAATTTCAGCCAGTCTCGCTCGATCAACTCACGCGTTCGATTGGCAGTCTGTCCCCAATGAGCCTTCTCTGGTTGTACATGGGTTACTCGCCCGCGTATGCAGCGTTTGCAGGTTTCGGCGAAACTGTCGGCGCATTCCTGTTGCTCTTTCGTAAAACGACAACCGCTGGCGCCCTCATTCTCATTGCACTGCTCAGCAATGTCGCGTTCATCAACTTCGCGTACGACGTTCCCGTAAAAGTTTTTTCGGGAACGTTGCTGCTCGCGGTTGTTGTTCTTGCATTATCCGACGCAAAGCGATTGTTGCTCGTATTCGTGCGCAATCAAGCGACGCAACCCGCCGATCTTTCCTTTCCTCTTGGGTCAAAGCTCACGCGCATCAGAAAATACGGCAAACCAACTATTGTGGTGGGCGCGTGTTGCCTCCCGCTTATTTTTGCATTCACGGCGCGTCGCTCGCTCACACTGCAGTCACCGTTGTACGGCGAGTACTCGGTCGAGCAGTATTTCGCAAACGGAATAGACATACCAGCGCTCGTGTCGAATGCGGGGCGCTGGCGGTCGATTGTGTTTTCCGGGCGAGAGACGATCGCGGTTCGCATGATGTCAGACAGCTTGCGTAACCTGGCGGTGGTAGTCGACACCCTCAACCGTCACATCTCGGCACCCCGACATGAATCAAGCAGTTCAGAAATGTCGTTCGACTACTCGATGCCCATGTCAGATATTCTTCATCTGCGCGGATTGAACGGCCGAGATAACGTTGACATTGTGTTGAGGCGCTTGGATGACCAAAAATCGTCTCGATTAATGCGGTGATATCCACAGTCATTCGACAGTGTGTTCTCATGATTTCTTCCCATTGTTTCTTGTGCCCCACATTACGGGACCGCTTCCCTGGCCGTATGGTAATTGATGGCTAAGTCCTCCGAAGTCCGTAACGAACGCGTAGCTCTGATCGCCATTTGCATAATCTGTCTCGCCATCTCATTCATCGGCGCGGCCGAACGCGGCACATGGCTCCTCGAAGTGTTCCCAATATTCATCGCCGTACCAATTCTCGTTGCATCCGCGAATCGCTTTCCGCTCACACCGCTCGCGTACCGCTTGATATTCGTGCACGCGCTCATCCTCATGGTCGGCGGGCACTACACCTACGCAAAGGTGCCGCTCGGTTTTTGGGTGCAGGACGCGTTGCATCTCGCACGCAATCACTACGATCGGCTCGGTCATTTCGCACAGGGGTTCGTTCCCGCAATTATCGTACGCGAAATTCTTCTTCGTCGCTCGCCACTCAAACCAGGCAAGTGGCTTTTCTTTATCGTTACCTGCATTTGTTTAGCCGTGAGCGCCTGCTACGAATTCATTGAATGGGGCGCCGCCATTCTCGGTGGCAGTTCCGCCGACGCATTCCTCGGCTCACAAGGCGACGTTTGGGATACGCAATGGGATATGTTCGTCGCGCTGTGGGGGGCGATTATCTCGCAATTGCTGTTGACGCGTGTACACGATCATCAGCTTGCGAAATTAGAAAATAATAGACAATTGAGCGAGTGCGATTGAAATTCATCTCGCCCAGTCGCGCCAACTCAGCGTGAGATCAACGAGTTGGCGCAGGCTTTCGAGCGAACAATCACCTCAACGCGACGATTTTCGCGCGCGACGATTGGCCGTTATTCCAACAGCAAACATTCCAAACGCCAACAACACGACTGTCGTCGGCTCTGGAACAGTGCTGGCAACTGGTTCTGCATAGATAAAATCGTCCATGGCAACGGCGTCGCCGGTATTGTTTCCCGCCGTCAGAATCTGATTGCCAGTCGTAATGCGCACCCGACTCACGCGCTCGCCATTGGTGAATTGCACACCCAAAAACGAAAACGTTTGATCGCCGGTGAAGTTAAGAGCGTTGAAAATGCCGAGCGAATTGTTGAACACATCGAAGAACTGAAGTGAGGTGGTCGCCGCGAGATCGACATCACTGAAGACCACGCCAAACGCCGACGTTGTTGCAACAGTCGTGCTGCCCGGAACAAAGAATGACACGTCGGTGATGTTGCTGCCGATTGGCGTGAATAGCCGTTGCGCGCTGAACGCCTTAAAGCTCTGGCCATAAATCGGATTGATGTTCGCAAAGCTGACGGCAGCGGGGCTGCCAGCAGTGGCGCTCACCTGAAAACCGGTGCCCGGAGTTGACAAGATCACACCGCGCGGGGAATTCACATTGAAGAAATTCGCCGGCAACGCATTGGGAGCTGCTGCACCGTCAGGTACTCCATCCCAATTGATTTCGCGACGCCCTGAACCGAAAGAACCGGCCACATTTGCGTTGAGCGTTCCCAAGGCCGTGCGAAATGCATCGACAGTCGGCTGCACGGAGGCGGCATTCGCCCCCGCACTGGCGAATGTGGCCTGCGCCGCAATTTCCTGTGCGGAAATCACGGTGAGCGCTGAACAGACAACCAACAACTTCTTAAGGCGCGACGACGTCGTCGTGCACAATTCGGGGGACAGCATGCGGGACTCCTTGCGAGAGGTCTGAATTCTTTTGGATTGAGAACCTGCGCTTTTCGAGCTCCGCGCGCCAGTGCCGAGAGCGGTCACCTTTGCAACGCTTGCGCTACGGCTGACCTTGCTGTGTAATTCTTGCAGAGATGTCGATAGTCTCGTGTTGCACAATCACTTCACCATTTCAACTTCTCCGCACACGCAATATGTCGCGCAACATCATTCATACCAACAGCGCACCAGCGTCGCCCGCGTACAGCCAAGCCGTTCGCGCGGCGGGCCTCATTTTTGTTTCCGGACAAGGCCCGTTTAGCGCGCACACCGGCGAGGTTGTCGGACAAACAATTCAGGAACAAACGCATCAATGTTTGACCAACGTGGCGGCCATTCTCACCGCGGCGGGAAGTTCACTCGACAGAATTGCGAGTGTCACCTTCATTCTCGCAAACGAATCCGACTTCGCTGGTATGAACGAGGAATGGATGCGATGGTTTCCAACTAATCCGCCAGCGCGACAGGGTGCGAAACTGCCAATTCAACCGAAGGGCATGCGCGTTTCCATAGCGGTAATTGCGGAAGCTTGACCGCGCGATGCTTCATGTCCGTTTTAGCGTCATTTCGCTGAACATGAGCCGCAGCGGACACACCGGTTGTAAATGAGAACCGATTCCTTATCATTCAATCATGACCATTCGAAAAGTCAGGTACTTGAGCGAAGTCCCATTTGTTCAACACACTGACTCGGGCGCGCGCAAATGAAACGCACCATTGTCGCCCTCGGCTTTTTCGTTGGAATTGGTGCGCCCATCGCGGCGAATTTCCCGGCACAGCCAACCAACGATGCCGCGCTCATACGCAAGGCGCGCTTTGATCAAAACGCCGCCATCGCGCGTATGGACTTCACGACCGTTGCCAATAGCTGGACTGATGACGTAACAATCCGCGCAGGGTTAGGTCGAGACATTCACGGAAGGGCCGCGTACCTTGCGGCATTCGTTGCAGACTCTGCGATGACGTACAAACGCGAACCGATTGATGTGGTGGAGAGCGCTCATTGGCCGCTCGCCTACGAACGCGGAAAATGGACGGGACGTTTGCGAAGCGCGCCGAATGCACCGCTAATCGACGGTGAGTATTCCGCGCAATGGGTGAAGACGGCCGAGGGTTGGCGCATTCGTTCGGAACTGTATGTTGCGCTCAACTGTGCAGGTGCGGCGTGTCAATTGCCAGCGAGGGTGCCGTGAAAGTCGAACCAGTGAGCGTACAACGAAAGTGAACTGCAACTCCGCACCCGGCCAATACTACGCGGAGCGCTCGCTCGAATACGAGCGTGTGTACACAAAGCCCGAACGTCAAGCAGACCTTTCGCAGCTGCACACCGGCGTCGGCGAGTGTTGTCGCGGTCGGCGCGTGCTCGAAGTGGCGTGCGGTACTGGCTATTGGACCGCGAGCGCTGCGACAACGGCCGCCCACATTACTGCGACCGACGCGACACCGGAAGTTCTCAAAGTGGCGCGAGCTAAGCGTTGGAATCCGTCGCGAGTTCAATTTCAACTTATAGACGCGTACGAATTGCACGTATCAATTGCGAACGTTGGACAACGGTGTGCAACATGAGGTGCTCAAGAATTTTCCAACGGATGTGCAAGTGCGCGCCCTGAGAAATCCTTTTCACACTCTTCGTAGTGCATTTCCGGCTCGGTAACCTTCATCTCACACCGAATCATGCTCGATCAGGAAATACCACTTCGCATTATCGTTGAGAATGCTCCATCTCGCATTCGCTGGATGTCGCAACTGGGCGCTGGGGAACTCGTGGCGCCATCATCAGTCGTCGGAAATACGATCACCTTCAATTTTGTGGTGCGCGCGATTCACAGCAAAATCGGCGCGCTCGACTTCCGGGGCGCGGCAGTTCAAGGAAAGCTCGGCGAGCGTTTTGTGTATCTCAATTCGGAATCAGCCCCTGATGTTCGCGGATTTGATCGTCGCGCGAAGATTCATTTGAAGAGCATCACGATGGAGCAGATTGAGCAGTTGGCGAAGAATCCACATGCGATGTTGCAGACGCGTTTCTACGGTACGCATAAAGATGGTGGGGCGGCTTGCGCTAGCGTGCCACTGCTGGGTGGGTGGGAGGTTTCGCCTTCAGTGGGATAGAAGCGGCAGGGAAAACAGCGAGCGCATGGGGTGCGTCCTTTGGCACTGAGCGCGACCCGCTTCGTTAGAACAGCATCAGCGACGACGTGGAGATAATGTCGCTCGATCTCAACGCCGTGCGTTAACGAACGCCAGCAAGTCCGTCATGGTACGACCAGCTCCGTCAGTCGCAGCGACGCCGAGTTCTTCTGGCAGCGAATCGAGGCGATTTACCCAGAATGTAGGATACCCGAAATGTTTGGCACCCGATGCATCCCACGCGGCAAACGCAGCAAACAGCACGCGTTGCTTCGAGAGCCTCAGTGCATCAACACCAAGTTGGTACGTGGCCGGATCTGGCTTGAACGATTTAATCCGATCGGTGCTGATGACTTGCTCAAACACTCCATCAAGCCCGCTACTTTTTATGCACGCGCTGAGCATGCCTGGTGTGAAATTGGACAAAAATCCGAGCCTGATACCGGAGCCCTTGAGTGCCATAAGCGCAGCCGTTGCTTCGGGCCACGCTTTCAGTTCGAGAAACGCGCTCATTAACCGGTCGCGCTTTTCAGGTGTGAGGTCAAGCTTCATCACGTTGGCCGTGTAGCGTAGCGCGTCTTCGGTGCAGCGCCAGAAATCGGCGTAGTCCCTGGCGACCAACCGTAGCCAGGTGTATTCAAACTGTCGTGTGCGCCAACTGGTCATTAAATCGTTGCCGCGCGTCGGAAAGAGCTCTTCGGCGCGCGTTGCAACGAGACGAAAATCGAACACGGGGAATGCGTCAAAAAGTACGGCTTCTATATTTTCCTTCTGCGCCGGCACCGTTTGCCGCTTGGTGTCGAATCTGGCAGACGTTGACGCGAGTGCACCCGAGACCACAAGACCCCCAACGGACTGAACAAACTCTCGGCGATTCAAATACGAAGGTGTTGACATGACTGTTGAGTGCAAGTGCGCCTGACGGAAATCCCCAGCTAATTAGTCATCACACCACGAAATGATTCCCTCACTTCTGGATTTTCCCGGTATTTGGGAGCCGAGCCCAACGCCGCTTTTTTCGCAGCCGACTGCCGTGCGCACGCGACTACACCCAGGCAACACTCGGCAAATACGAAGCGAGATTTTCCAGAGTGCGCGCGGTACCTTCATCCACGCGCATTTGCAGCAGCATGTCGCGATCGTGCTTGTTGGCACACGCCATTGTGATGGTCAGCTCCGTTTGGTTGCCGTTGTCCGTGAATTCCAGTGTCGTAACCGGATTCGCGCTGTTCGGAAACATGTGTACGACGAATATGAGTTTTTCGGGAGCGTCAATTTCCGCGTAGGTACCTGAGAACGCGTGCGCCTCGCCGTTCGGCCCGCTATTCACCCATCGAAAGCTGCCGTTTGGGCGCAGATCAATTTCACACACTGCAAGCGGAGTGCCTGTTGGATCCCACCAATGCGCTACGTGTTCGCTTTTTGTCCACGCCTCGAATACCACCACGCGCGGTGCATCAAACATGCGCGTAATGACAATGTCGGTGTCGGAAGGCATCGTGATGTTTACGGCTCCAATGTTTTTCATTTTCCATCTCCTGATCGCGTTGAGCGTTTGGTTGGTTTTGTTGTATGTGTTTGCGTTGATTTTGCAGGTGCTTTGTTTTGCATTTCCTTCAGGTAACCGTCGAGATTCGAGAATTTTTGTTCCCAGAAGCGGCGGAATGGCGCAATCCATTCGTCAATTTCCTTGAGTGGAACCGCGACGAGCGTTCGCGGGCGTCGCTGGGCATCACGCGTGCACATCACCAATCCTGCGTGTTCAAGTACGCCGAGATGTTTTGAAATAGTTGGTTGACTGAGCGCGAATGGTTTCATCAGCTCTGAGACGTCTGCGTCTCCTGAAGCAAGGCGACCGAGTATTGCGCGACGCGTGGGGTCGGCGTCAACCTTGTTCCTTTGACCGATCGCCAATCACTAC
>JBDUAX010000700.1:0-1650 GCA_040004455.1 Gemmatimonadaceae bacterium | reverse complement strand
TACGGAACACCGTACTGCGACAACACGTTGCACGCCGACATCTTGCCGCAAAACGCATCGCGCCGCGCGTCGATGCCCATTTTTGCCGGATCATCCGCAGTCGCGTGAATGAGAACGGGAACGTCGAGCCCCGCGAGACGAATTGTGTCGCCAATGCCGCGCTCATCCCCAAAGTTCGGCAACGTGACAATGATGCCGTCAATTTCATCGCGATGTTGCTTGAACAAATTGGCGCAGAGTTTGGCTTCGTCGCGACTCTCAATTGCCCCATAACCCGTTTCCTCGGCACCAACAATGACGGCGCCATATCCAGCCGCTTCGAGCGTGCGCAGAATCTCGTCGCGCCCCTCGCGCGCCAGATGCCCTGGAAAAAATCCGCGATTTCCCACGATGACGCCAAACGTGACGCGTTTTGTTGGACGAGTGCGAGCGCGCTTCGGAAGCGCATCGGCCGCGACACGGTCGGCGGCGAGCTTTCCGCCAACATTGGATTGGATCTGGTGAATACTCATCACGTCCTCAAAGTGGTGAAATGCGAGTGGCAACGAGGGGAGCATATCGGCGGAATGTTGTGAGGGGAAGTAGCTCGTGCGATGCGCTGATCAGGACGCTCCAGTGCGTTCATTGTGCGTTGACCATGCGTTGACCGCCCTCTTACCCACCCGTAGCTTTTCGACGGAACTTCCACCTTGAGCCCCACACCCATCGTGTCGTCCGCCCGCACCTGGAGCCAGGCAATGCTGCGCTCGCAGGAACTCGGTCTCATCATAGTGCTGCTCGTATTGGGAACCGCACTTACGCTTGCGGCCGGTTCGCACGTCGATGCGCTGAGCGGAAAAACGGTGAACAATTTTCTGAATGCGTACACGCTCATTCAGATGGCGACCGATGCGAGTGGTTTTGCGATCATGGGTGTTGGCGCAACGATCGTCATTATTTCCGGCGGCATTGATTTATCCGTTGGTGCGATTTACGCGCTCGCTGGTGTTGCAATGGCGATGGTGTTGCGCGCACTCGGCCCGATGGATCCGCCAGTTACGGTGTTCGCAGGACTTGCAACGTGCATGGCCGTGAGCGTCGCATGCGGATTGGCGAACGGCCTAATGGTAATCGGGCTCGGCGTGCATCCGTTCATCATCACACTTGGTACGATGTGGATGGTGCGCGGATTGGCGTTTGTTATCAGTCACGCCGAGAGTATTCTTACTCCCGTTGCTCTAACACACGTTGCGAAGGCGCCACTTGGTTTGGGAACGGCGCTTTATCCCGTGCCGCTGCTGGCAATGATTGCGACGACAATCATCGGCAGCATTTATCTCAAGCGCACAGTCGCCGGTCGTCACGTGTTTGCTGTTGGAGGAAACCAGGAAGCAAGTCGCTTTTCAGGATTGAGAATCGGACGCATCAAGCTGGGGGTCTTTCTCCTCTCCGCGCTCGCGGCGGGCATTGCCGCATTTCTTGGCGCGTCTTTTTACGGATCGGCGACCTCGTCCGACGCCAACGGCTACGAGTTGTATGTAATCGCGTCCGCTGTTGTTGGTGGTGCGAGTTTGACGGGTGGCAAAGGCAGCGCACTCAACGCGATGCTGGGTGCAATTCTCATTGTGATGATTCGCCAGGCCATTCGCACGCTGCATCTCGACCAGAATT
>JBDUAX010000318.1:0-5496 GCA_040004455.1 Gemmatimonadaceae bacterium | reverse complement strand
GTTCCGGTGGATCGAGGGGGACAGGTGCCAATTTTACATCGAGTTGCGAAGGCCGAGGGAGGTTGAGTTATTGGCACGCTTCCGATAAAAAAGCTGAATTGGCCAGCCTCCTTTGACTCCTGTATCTTTACGCTCCCTCAAGGGGTTCCGGCCAAGGACGCATCGGCCTGGCTTCCAATTCAGAAACAGATCACTCGAGATATTCACCGGGAAATTCAAATAACTCGTGTCGTATCAACTTCCATTTCTCTTGTTGGACCGGTACGACGTTTCCGCGGAGATTGGCCGAGGCGCTAATGCAATTGTGTATCGCGCGAGAGATCAGGTACTCGGCCGCGATGTAGCGATCAAGCTAATTCGTGATGACATAGCGAGTCCTCACACCATAGCACGATTTGCGCGTGAGATTCAGCTTACTGCGCGACTTGAGCACACGCATATCCTGCACGTTTATGACACGGGCTCTTACGAGGGACGTCCGTTTGTTGTCATGGAATTGGCTTCAGGTCGCTCGCTCGCGGATCGCCTGTCAGTCGAGAATCAACTGTCTATTGATGAAGCATTGCAGATCACGCGAGACGTTGGCGATGCACTGGCGCATGCACACGAGAATGCGGTCGTTCATCGCGACGTAAAACCGGAAAACATACTGCTTACCCCTGCCGGTGCGTTCATTGCTGACTTCGGTATTGCGCGCATTACCGAAGAGCACATTGCCGAACGATTAACGTCAACGGGAACGGCCGTTGGGACTGTGATGTACATGAGTCCAGAACAGCTGTGTGCCGATCCAAACATCGACGGTCGAAGCGATCTCTACTCCCTCGCATGCGTTTTGTACGAAATGCTGGCGGGAGTTCGTCCGCATATCGCCGCCTCGCTGGAAGTGTTACGCGCAATGCGAACGAAGGGAACACACGCGCCAGTTCGCACGCACCGGCCGAGTGTATCAATTGCGATAAATGATACGCTTGAGCGGGCGCTATCACCAATTCCGGCCGACCGCTTTAACACAATGGAATCGTTTATCAAGGCGCTGACCAATGTTACTGCGGACACAACGTTGCCTCTTGGAAACAAGGACCCTGGTAAGCGGCGCGCAATCTCTTTCCAATCAACAAATATCGGCGAGAAACTGGAGCTGTCGTCACGATCAAGTATTCGTCGCATGGTGATCGTTGGCGGCGGAATTGCGCTGTTAGCGGGAGCGGCGTTTGTATACAACAGTGCGGCTACTAGTGTTGACGATGGTCGCACGCGCATGACCGTACAGCGCGAGAAAAATGATGCCGATGCGACGCAAGTCGAACAGCTATTTGTCGACGCGTTTCGTACAGAACTCGAGAGTTGGCCGGAAGTGCGTTTAGTGAACGCCGTATCGTCGCGGGATTCGCTTGGCGAAACGATAATCGTGAATGCGGTTCCTGTGGGCGATTCCATAAGGGTAAAAACTGACTTACGACGGGGTCCGACCAATCCACCCGTACCAATTGTTCGAATGGTTGGCGCAAACAATGTGAAACAATCCGTTGGTGCCCTTGTCCGCGAAGTTTTGGCCGGTCGCGACGGTAGCAGTGCGCCGGGTTACCGTAAGATTTCTGATCGATCGTTGAAGTCATTGCGAGCGTACGTGTCCGCACATTCGGCATTGCGTCGTGGAAAACTTGACAGTGCTTCGAGTCTTTTTGAGGTGTCCCGCGTGGCGAGTCCGTCGTTTGCGTATGCGCAGCTGTGGCGTGCGCAGGTGGGAGCGTGGATGTCCTCGCTCAATCGCGCCCCACTTGATAAAGCCGATTGGAAGTCGGCCGCCGAAGCGTCACTCAAGGGAAGCGCGATGCTCGGTGCGGATTCACTGTACGCTATGGCCCTCGTAGCGCTATCGAATTTGTCGTTTCCCGAGGCCTGCCGCGCTTATCGCGCACTGGTTACGGACGCCGTCGCACCATTCGTCGCCCAATATGGACTAGGCGAATGCCAGCGACTCGACCGAATTGTTATTCGATCGGGTTCGCACTACCAGTTTCGTTCAAGCCATTGGGGAGCGTTTCGCGCGTATCAGGAAGCTGCGCGCACAGCACCATCGTCGGAGCTGTTAGCGTCTCTATTCGAACCGATTATTCAGATGACGTATGCGAGCGGTTCTGACCCTCGATATGGTCGCACCGAGGAGAGTGGCGGATTGCGCTTTGCCGCATTGCCATCACTAATCACCGATACACTAGCATTCGTGCCAATACCGCGAGCACAATTTGCGAGCATGGCGGCGGGTAGTGTTCCGACGACCTTTAAACAAGCGCTACGATTGGGGCGCGAAGTTGCTGTTGACGTTACGGGCCAATGGGTGCATCGAGATCCAAATTCGGCAGAAGGTTGGTTGCATCACGCCATTGCACTTGAACTTGCAGGGCAGGTTTCTCGCGATACAAGCGAAGATTCGGCGGAGTGGGCGCTCAATCGTGCGCAGCGACTTGCCAAGACAACTTCGTTGCAGACGCGCATCGCTGTAGTGCAGACTCGAACGGCGCTCAGGAACGGCGACATTCGGGGCGCGGTCGCCAACGCGGAACGAGCGATTGCGGAGCGGCAGAAAATGGGTGGAATTACGAACGATACGCTCGCTCCACTCGCTGCCTTTCTCGGCGATGTCAAATTGACTGAACAGTTTGGGTCTGCCGAGGGATATTCTCCACGAGTATCAATTCCAATTGCGAAAGCGATTTTTGGATTTCACGTGCGTGCGTCGATCGGCGATTGCACAGGAATAGCGGAGCGCGGAGCACAACTTATTGAGATGGTTGCGAGCAACTCATCGCCAGCGGAGCGCGCGTTCCGCGTTGACAGTTTGCTCAAGCCCGCCTTTCGCGAAGCAGCAACGTGCCCTGCTTATGATGCGCTCTCGCAATTTAAGTCGGACATTCCGTTAGACAGCGTCGACAAGCTGATCGCCGCCGGAAAGCTCAAGCAGGCGAAGGCGATGTTGATCCCGCTTCGCAGTCGTCGAAAAGGAGCTGGTGAGTCGTCGGTTGCCTGGGATTATTTGTTTCGCGAATCGTGGGCTTTTTTGCAGGTTGGTGATACACTTGAAGCGCGCGCGCAATTGTTGAGTGCGCTAAACGATCTTCAGAGCATTAGTCGCGCAACACTTGAACAGATACCCCAAGCGGCGGGTGTACGGCGTGGATTGCTGTTGATGTTGCAGTTACGCGAGCGGGGGGATACATCGGCTGCGGTGCGCATATGGGCGGACCGAGCGCGGGATTTACGAAGGACACCGTGAGGAAATGAAATGCAACCATTTGTGAAGCGTTCTGCATTGTTGGCGGTGACGGCGACACTCGTTTTCAGTAATACGAGTTGTTACGTGCATGCGGGCAACCCAGTGCCCCCTGAGTGCATTCCGGGACCGACCGACAAGTATTGCGACAGTTATCCCACGCAGGATATTACCAATCCCAACGCGCAAAACGACCAGTACATCGCCGAGTATTTGAAAAATCTTCGCTGGGGCGCGGATACAATTGACTTTGTCCGGAAGCCGGCGGATCCACAAAAGCAAGCGCCAACCTTTCGAATTGCTTCGAGCTTGAATGCTCAACACAGAAACTTTGCCAAAGTTGTCGCTGGTGCTACCTACGGATTTGCGTTTGCCCAAATCGAAGCGGACCCGAAGGGATCGAAGGACAGCATGTACGGCATTGGGGAATTGGCAGGCAGCTGGGACAACCATTTTTATCTTGTACAAAAAAACTTTGATATCAGTTTCTGGAAGCATCTTGGATTAACGTTAAACCGGAGCAGTGCCCCGGCCGGTAGTTGGGTCGTGATTGGCATTGAATACATAGGGAAGGAGAAACACGCAAGGCTCGTTGGAAAAAAGACCGGCACATTTCGAGTTTGCAGGCACACGCATAGCGACCGCACTCGCGCCGTTGGTGCGTATTTCATCAACTGTGAGCAGCAGGAAAACGCGATGGAAATTCAACACAGCTTGAACTCCCCAAAAGCGCGCGGAGTTAGCGTCGCGGGCATTGCCCAAGTCAATGTGTTTGCCGCTATTTCCAAGGCCATACGAATTAAGAAACTAAAGACTGATTCATCAGGTGGAGTGGTCTGGGCACAGAATAGCACAAATAACAAAAATGTGAGTGCCGAGGCAGTGAGCGAAGCTCTCGGTAGCATTTTCTTTCAACTCTCAGCCAAGCAAAAACAGCATCTTCTCGATATCGTCGGGGGGTACGAGTTGAGCCCCGCCTGGATGACATGCGGCATCGGTTGTTGTACAGCTGAACCCGATTAACACGACCATCAAGCGCCAATGAACCGCTGAATTCTCAGAGAGTGGCACGCGAGTACACCAAACAACTGGAAGTGCGGCAACAATTCGTGTGAGAACTGCGCAAGATTGGAATGCGACGCTGTCCATCCGTTGTCGCATAATAGAACGCAGCATTCGCCAGCGAACTCTTCTCGCGCATGCGACGAAAGGGCCAACGCCGATAGTGATCATTGGCTCGACAACGGCGAAGGATTCGTCGCCCCGAAGGCGACTGCGACGGAAGCATCGAACGGGTGCCGTTCATCTCAGGCGACAGCGCCGATCCTGACAGTCTTCGCCGTTGGATTCTACACGCGGAATCATTGCGCACGTCGTCGAGCATATCGGAACCAATATCGTTGAAGGTCAGCTATGTTGAAGTTGTAACGTTTGACAAAGCCAAACACTTTCGATGTAACATCTTTAGTGACATTGCTCGAGCAGCAAAAAACGGAGCGCGAAACGCACTTGGTGTGCCGATGTGAGCAATGTTCATGACAGCGTGATTTCAATCTCAGCAGCGTCCCCCTCGAACTCCACGTCGGAGCCTTCGTCATCACCTTTGGTTGCAATTCGACCTTTTCCGGTTGCTTTCTCAATCATTGTAAGCAACCGTTCCTGGCGATCCAGCATGAACCCCTGAAAGTCGTCTGCACGAAGAAAAGACGGATTGATTGCGTGACTTGATAGGTGTGCGTTTAGAGTGCTTTGAGTAATCGGTGGTGATGACGAAGTTCCCTTCTCAAGTCGGGCAAGATATTCGGACGGGGCGGCACCCCCGAGCGTGCGATTCGTCTGAAACGACAACGGCGTCTTGTTGATGATGGAGTCGTAGACATGCTGCTTGATTCCTTGGCCTTTGCACCAGTCCTGCGGAAAGATGTGGTGGATATCGACGTTTTCGCCGAAGAACACCGTGTGATCGAACTGCTGGCCTGACCTGAAATCCTGCGCCCCTTCCTTCATCAACAGGGCGTTCACTCCTTTGTAGGCAGCCGAAAGTCGCATGCGCATCGTCTTAAGTCGGTCAGGTCGGAACTGTGTCTCCGATATCGTCGACGGCTCAGGACCGCCATTTAGCCATAAGGGCACTTCCATGAAATCGCGCGCAATTCGTGTTTCAACTGCAGAACCGTAGAGCTCTCCAAATACTCCATTCCAAAACCATCGTGCGATCATTG
>JBDUAX010000317.1:0-5517 GCA_040004455.1 Gemmatimonadaceae bacterium | reverse complement strand
GCGAATGCAGAAGGCGAAGTGCGTCGTTCGTTCAACGGCAGCTATTCACCAACATATCAAGCGGCGTACATGCTTGGTGGACTGGAAATTCGCGCACTGTATCACGAGTTGGTCGACAGCAAGAAAATGACCGACCGCGCATTTCATGATGCGTTGCTGCAAGGGGGTCCAATGCCCATTGCAATGATTCGCGCGCGACTGCTTCCGGGCGTGCAACTCACGCGCGAAGGAACACCAGCGTGGCGCTTTGCGGACAATCTGCCACCACCAAGGCCGCGTCCGGAGAAGAAGTAACAACGCTTCAAGTCGGTTGGCAAAACAAAACGGGCCTCAGCGAAATGCCGAGGCCCGTTTTGTTTTCGTGAACTTTCAAATTCCTCGAACTCCAAAGGCGTTACGGCGAGACAATCACGTAGTGATATGCAAACGACGTTACGCCCTGCGAATCTTTGACCGTCAGGTAAATCGAGTGCGTACCAACCGAGAGCGTAGAGGTCGAAATCGTTGTGCCTGTTCCAAGCGTGCCGTCGCGATTGCTCTCCCACACGAGCGACGCACCACTCAACACTCCATCTTCCGCATCAGTACCGGAACCCACGAATGTCACGTTTGAGCCTTTCGTGATAAAAGTGACGAGGGCAGGGGAAGTGATTTTTGCAACGGGTGCCGTGTTGTTTGTCGGCGGTGGAGCCGGCGCGCTGATTGTCAGTGTGGTTGTAGCGGTTCCAGTTGCACCCTTCGAGTCTTTCGCAGTCAGGGTAATCGTATGCTGACCAACCGAAAGCGCGGTTGTTGCAAATGACGCGCCCGTGCCAATCACACCATCGCGACTGCTGGACCAGGTCAATGATGCACCAGCCAACACACCATCTTCCGGATCGTTGCCACTTCCCGCGAAGTTGATTGAAGTCCCTTGCACAGCTGAAGCGCTGATCGGTGAAATGATTGTTGCGATTGGCAACTGGTTCGCCACAGCCGCAGTGACCGTGACATAGCAGTAGGTGTATCCCGTCACGCCCTGCGAATCTTTCACGGTCAGGTAAATCGAATGTTGACCGATGGAGAGCGATGCAGTCGAGAACGTCGTGCCCGTACCAATGACGCCATCACGATTACTCTCCCACACCATTGATGCGCCGCCGAGTGTGCCGTCTTCGGGATCGGTGCCAATGCCTGAGAACGTGACGGTTGCGCCCTGCGTCGAAGCGGTGACAAATCCCGGCAGATTGATCTTGGCAACTGGCGCCTGATTATTAACCGGTGGTGTTGGCGGTGGAGGTGACGCAATCGTCACTGTCGTTGTCGCCGTTCCGGTGGCGCCCTTGGAATCTTTCGCAGTGAGTGTGATGGTGTGGCTGCCAACCGAGAGGGTTGAAATGCTGAGCAACGCGCCACTGCCAATTACTCCATCGCGACTGCTGGTCCACGTAAGTGACGTACCGGTGAGCGCACCATCTTCGGGGTCGTTGCCCGTGCCCGCAAACGTAATTGATGTGCCTTGCACGACCGACGTCGTCGTTGGCTGCGTGATGCTTGCAACTGGAAGCTGATTCGCGACGGGTGCTGTAATAGTTACGTAGCAGTAAGTGGAGGAGGTCGCGCCCTGCGAATCCTTCACCGTCAGATCAATCGAATGCTGTCCAAGTGAGAGCGATGAAGTCGAGAATGTTGCGCCGGTGCCGATAGTGCCATCTCGATTGCTCTGCCAGACCATCGATACACCACCAAGCGTACCATCTTCGGCGTCAGTGCCCGTGCCGGAGAACGTTATGCTTGCACCCTGCGTCACCGTCGTCACAAAACCCGGCAGAATAATCTTCGCCACCGGTAGTTGATTCGGCGCGGCTAAGTTGACCGATTTCGTAATCGAATTTGTATTGCCACCGTTGTCCGTGACGGTCAGCGTAATGTTCTTGGTTCCGATGGTCAGGAATGTGGCAACAGCGGTGGTGTTAACGGCCAGCGAAACAATTGAACCTGGAGCAACCCAGGTGTAGCTGGAAATTCCCTTGTCGTCAGTGGACGCGCCTGCATCCATCACGCAAATCAGCAGCACGCAATTGACACTGAAATTGGCAACGGGCGGCGCATCGACTGCGGCCGTTACCGGAATTTCCTGCAGCAGGAGATTCGGCGATCCCTGAACGTCCGCGATACTGTTTACGCGAGCTGCACCGAGTACCGCCGCCGTAACCTCCGCAGGCAACGCCGCAGGGTGCGTTTGCAAGTATTGCGCAATGACACCAACAACGTGCGGCGTGGCCATCGATGTTCCGCTGAGTGCCGCGACATCAGTGTCACTGCCGTTATACGACGATGTGATGCTCGTACCCGGTGCAAAGAGATCGACACAGCTACCGACGTTTGAATAATACGCGCGCGAGTCCGTCCAGTCCGTCGCGCCAACCGTGATAGCGGTCGGCACGCGGGCCGGCGATTGCGTGCAGGCATCAGTCGCGCTATTTCCCGCGGCAATC
Organism: Gemmatimonadaceae bacterium; assembly: GCA_040004455.1. Classification (GTDB taxonomy): domain Bacteria; phylum Gemmatimonadota; class Gemmatimonadetes; order Gemmatimonadales; family Gemmatimonadaceae; genus Gemmatimonas. The sequence goes on along the minus strand of JBDUAX010000317.1, from coordinate 3,040 downwards.
GCATACGTCACGCCTGAGGCGATTGAGTTCGCGACAGATTGATCCAGAGAGGGCGAAATCGATCCACCCAAACTCATATTGGCGACAGCGGGCTTGATTGCGTGCAGAGTTACCCAGTCGACACCAGCAACGACACCAGATGTTTTGCCGTTTCCGGTGCAGTCGAGCACGCGAACCGCGTGAATCGTTACTTGCTTTGCAACACCCCAGGTTACGCCACCAATTGTGCCGGCAACGTGCGTTCCATGCCCGTTGCAATCGTCGGTCGTTCCCGTACTGACAGCGTTGTACGCGCCACTCGCGCGCCCACCAAACTCACTGTGCGTGGAACGAATGCCGGTATCAATGATGTAGACATGTACGCCGAGGCCCGTATTCGTGTAGCTGTATAGTCCGTCCAGAGGCAAGCCCGGTTGATCGAGCCGATCAATCCCCCACGTTGCACCGCTCTGCACTGTGCCAATGCTGACGTCTTTGTCGAGCTCTACCAGCGCGACATCTGATCGCGCCCGCATTTCATCAGCTGCGGCTTCGCTCATGCGCGCAGCAAAGCCATCGAGTGCGCTGGTGTAGGTGTACTCAAGCGTTCCACCTACTCGCGCCACCATGTCGCTGACTATTGGATGCAACCCATTCGAACTCGCGCGAAAGACTACGATGTAGCTGCTGTCAGTCGGACTTCCGGTTGGTTGGGCGTCGCTTCGTGATTGCACTACCGGCGACGTTGGAGCGTCCTGACAGCTGGCCAGCACAAAGCTGGACAGCAACGCAAAGCTGAGCTTACGCACGATACAGAATCCTGATTGTGGAGGTACTCGCACCGGGGATGGTGCAAAATTCTCGAGACTGCTCCATACGCAGAAGCAATTCCCGGTCCCACACTGCTCGCCAATACGGGCCGTGACTGCGGGCAAAAATTCGATCGCAGGAATGTGTCCTCGCGACCACGCAGTGGGGGTGATTCGTGTCACGAAATCACATTAATGTTTTGTGTATAAACGGGCCCGTCCGTGTGCCGCAAACGCTTTGCTTTCAACCTGTTACGCACGTTTAAGTGACCTAGCTCATGCATTGGCTTGCCAATCGCAATAGTGTCACAAAAAAACGGCGGCGTTAATCACAAACATGATTTCCCCATGTCCCCGGAGTGTCGCGCTGCAAGGTTCGCGTTACTAGGCAGTTTTTTCGAGCTGGATATTTCTTCCGAACCGTTCTTGCCGATCACGCGAAAAAAGCGCGTGATACAGCTCACGATTGAATTTCCTGATTTGTGACTTTGGGAGTGCAGCGTCCGGGACGCGCGAGTGTACGGCATGAAAACATGGCGTGCCGCTCATGACGGGCCGAAACGGGCTCGCAAATGGCGTGCTTCACCGTTCAAGAGAGGTCGGGCAATGACAGAGAGTGGTTCAAAAACCGGCAACAGCAAATCAGAAAAAATCAAAGAGTTCTACGCACTCGTTGACGACATCAAATTGGCAATGCTGGTGACACAAGCTCCCAACGGCGCGCTCGTTTCCCGCGCGATGCAAACGCAAAAGCGGCGCCCCGGTGTCGACTTGTGGTTTGTCACGAGTACGGAAACTGAAAAGGTCGCCGAACTCGCCGCACATCCGGAAGTCAATGTTTCATACGTGGACAACGGATCACGCGAATGGGTTTCAGTAAGCGGTACTGCGACAATCAGTCAGGATCGCACACTCATTCAGCAGCTGTATCAGCCCGACTGGAAAGCGTGGTTCCCCGAGAGTGGCGGTGCGATGGACGGCAGCGCGAACGATCCTCGCATTGTCGTCATCGATATCGACGCACATCTCGTGACGTACCTGAAAGGCATTGATTCAAAACCGGTGGCGATGTTCAAGGTGCTGCATGCCATGGCCACCGGCAAAACTCCCGACCTGGGCGAATCGAAAACCATCAACAAGTAATTGCGATCAACTTCTGTTTCAGTTCCAGTTCATGGTACGAAGCTGATCGAGGTTGACATTTCCGCCGGACAGCACGGCTGCCACTCGCGATCCGGGTGGCAGCTGTACCAGACCCTTCATCAGGGCCGCTACAGAGGCCGCAGCAGCCCCTTCCACGACCAATTTGCACCGTTCCATAATCCAGATCACGGCGTCGAATATTTCGCGATCTGGAAGCGTCACGATGTCGTCAACAAATCGCTGTACGACCGAGAAATTCAGTTCCCCGGCACGACGCACGCGCAGCCCATCAATCACGGTGCGACAATCAATAGTCTGCAAACTTCCGGCATCAACGCTCGCTTTCATTGCCGGGCCATCGGATGACTCCACGCCAATCACTTTGATGTTCGGATTGTGACTCTTCACCGCCATCGACACGCCGGCAATTAACCCGCCGCCGCCAATCGGCACGATTACCGCATCAACGTCGGGCCAATCCTGAATAATTTCGAGGCCGAGCGTGCCCTGGCCGGCGATGAGTTGCGCGTCGTCGAACGGATGCACGTAGGTAAGCCCTTCATCGCGCACAAGTTCTTTCGCTTTTTCGTTGGCTTCATCCCAGATGGTGCCGTGCAAAACCACTTCGGCACCATAGCCCTTCGTTGCCGCAATTTTCGAGGGCGTTGCGTTCGTCGCCATGCACACCACAGCGCGAATGCCATAAATTCTGGCGGCCAATGCAACGCCCTGCGCGTGATTGCCGGCCGATGAACACACGACACCGCGTCGCTTATCTTCTTCGGACATCTGCGCAAACTTGTTGAGCGGCCCGCGAATCTTGTACGACCCCACCGTTTGAAAATTCTCGGCCTTGAGCCGCACGTCATAACCGGTCAACTCACTCAGCTGGCGCGATGTGAGCAGCGGAGTGTGTTTGATGTGGGCAGCGATGCGCGCGCGGGCGTCCTGATAGTCGCGCAGCGTGAGTGTGAGCATTGAAGGCCTAAGTAAGAGCGTGGGAAACGCGAAATACGCCGAAGCGACTGAACGGAAAATTGCTTCGGCGGCCGCTTTGTCGCTACTGATTTGTCAGCTCGGCCTACCCAGTGCGTCGAATTATTCCGCGC
>JBDUAX010000316.1:0-5536 GCA_040004455.1 Gemmatimonadaceae bacterium | reverse complement strand
GCAACTTTCCAATGCCGTGATGGTGTGAAAGCGAACCACCGGCCTTGAGAATTTCGTCGCGCGCTGCGTTTTCGAGTATTGCATAAGCTTCAATCGGATGCTCTACCGTTCCGTGATGAATGCCGAGGTAGAAGTACACGGCCACTCCACTGTCGTAGAGCTGTGTTACGCGTGCAGTGATGAACGGCCTGCCCGGAACTCCCAGTTTGGCAAATTCATCGAGTAAGCGCTGCTTGACGTTCGCGCAAAGCGCCAGTACGTCAGTCCACGATACACTCGTTTCGAACGATTCCGCGAGTACACCAAAGTTCATCACGAAATCGCGCAGGTAAGCGATACCGAAGGTGAGCTGGTACCCCTTCGCGCCATTTTCAGCGCCCGCACTCAACCCGCCGTATTTGCTGGCCAAACGTTTAACCGTGGCCTGCTGGCTCGCGACTTCGTCGCGATTTCCCTCAAACAACAAGGTACATGCTACCATCTTGTTGGGGTCAAAGCCCTTGGCGCGTGTCACATACCACTTCTCAAACTTTTTCTTGAGAGCCGCCCCCGCGCCCTCAACCCCGGGCTTGAGGGTCTGGCTGAGCTGAAACTGGGTGTTGTCCACGAGCCGAACGCTGGCCGGTACTTTGCCGCTCTTTGTTAGTTCGTGCAAGAACTCTACGCCCTGTTCGAAGCTCTTGAAGACAATGGCGTCGTGCTCCTCGGTCTCCGGGAGCGGACGAATTTTCACCACCGCCTGCGTGATGATGCCCAAGCGACCTTCCGACCCCATGATCCAGCGACGCGGGTCGGCGCCAATGGACTCGCGAGGTACAACCGGGGTACGGGACACAAGCCCCGCTGCCGTCACGATCTGCACGTCCAGCAAAATGTCTTCGATGTTGCCGTAACGGTTTTTCTTCATGCCGCTGGCATGAGTGGCAATCCATCCCCCCAGCGTCGAGAATTCGTAACTGTCAGGTTCGTGACCCATCGTGAAGCCGTGTTCGGCCAGCGCCGCCGTGATGTGACGGCCAACTGCACCAGCTTCAATGCACGCGGTTTGATTTTCCGCATCAATCCACAAAATGCGATTCATGCGACGCATGTCGACTGACACAATCGTGCGCTCCTCGTTGTCGGAGCAGCGCAACGCATCGATCACATTGGTACCGCCACCAAACGCCACGAGCACCGCGTTGTTTTTCGCGGCGAATGCAACCAGCTCTTCGACGTGGCCCGACGTCTGCGGAAACACGACAACATCCGGAATTCGCGAAAAACCGTCGTGGCGAACCGCAAATATTTCCTCGACCGTGTGGCCATGGCCGTGCCGCATGCGCAGCAGCGCCTCGACCGACACCGCCGAGGGGGACACGATTGCGCCAAGTTCTTGAAGGGTCGCGGCGCTGGCACGCGACGGGGAGATGGCGGGAGGAAATGGCTTTCGCGGAATTTCAGATGCGCGAAAGTTTACGCTCATCACATCGCTTACCCACGGCAGCAAATTCGGCAATTCCAACCCGCTTAGTGCGTAGCGATTGCCTGTGAGTGTAACGCTGCCGTTTTCGAGCAGTTTGAAAGACGTGTCACGAAACCCCCACGCGTCGCGCGCGAGTTGTTCGTCGTCTTCGACAGGGAGCGCCTTTGGTACGATTCGCTTTGAAGGAGCGTTGTTCATCAATCTCGGGTAGCGTGCATCATCAAATCCTGGGCGGCCTTCTGGTCGACCGGCGGCGCCTGGCTAATACCCGGCACCCAGCGACGAATCAATTTCTCAGCGCGGTCGAAAACCTGATAGCGCTCGAAGAGAGAATTCCAGGCGCCTACGGTAATGCAATAATGCGTGTTGTACGGTCGAACGTGGTGAATGTCGTGGTGATCCTTTCGCAGGATGAGCCCGGCAGCCTGCATCCAGGCGATCGGCTTGGGCACATCGGGCATGTGGGCCCACTTGTGCGTCTGGTTCGTCAGAAAGACCGCGAACAGCGTGACCCAGGTGAAAACGCCGGCCGCAAACCCAACCGAACTCGAGGTCACCGGAACCCACAGGGCGACGGGAATCAGGAGTGGCAGGCACACGAGTGCGTTGTTGCCGTTGGTGTTAAAAAAACCATGGCGGGTAATGCCGAGCGGGTCCACGTGATGTTGCCGAAAAGGCAGCACGAACCCCTGCCCCAGGAAGGGGGTGTCAGGGGTTCCGAAATTATCAGCCAGGAAATGCACGATGCCAGACAGCAAATCGGCCAGCAGGTACCCTCCGATGACGGTTAGGGCAACAACCCACCAGGTACCGACACTGGCGTATCCGCGCACGATCGAAAGCGCGAGCCAGCCCATTGCCGCAAAAAATGTCGTATAGCCGAAGAACTGCACGATTCGAAGTGCAGGGGAACCGTCTTCTTCAAGCCAATCAGGATTGAGCGTTGGATCTAACTTGGGATCGGGCACAGGCAGCTACTCCATGTCAACAGTTATGCCTGATTACGCCGGATGGTCGGGCGCGGATTCGTGAAAGATTAACGTGCGCGTCAAAGTGGAGCCATTACCATAACGCATAAACAGCGCGCGCCCGCAGCGCCTTACTCGCTCCGCAACGACTCAATCGGATCGACGTTGCTCGCACGCCTGGCCGGCACGTAACTCGCCAGCAGCCCGACCGCGATCATCGATCCGGCCATCACAACAAACGTCATTACATCAAGGGGCGCGACGCCAAACAACAAACTGCCCAGCAGTCGCGTGGATGCAATCGCCACAAGCATTCCCACCACAACACCGGCGCCGACTACGCGGGCCCCCTGCGCAACGACCATCGTGCGCACTTGAGCAGCACGCGCACCAAGAGCCATACGCACGCCGATTTCACGAGTACGTTCTGCCACGATGTACGACAACACGCCATACAATCCAACTGCGCCCAGTATCAACGCGAGACCCGCAGCGATTCCAAGTGTCAGCATCGTGAAAGAAAGTTGCACCATGGAATCGGCCGCGAGTCCTTCCATCGTGAACACACGATACATCGGCGCCGATGGCGCAACTTCACGAACAAGTTTGCGAATGTCCGGCGCAATGGTCTGGGCACGCGCCGTTTTGACAACGTACGCAGGTGACGCAATAACAATTGTCCCTGGTTCAGCCCCAACCATCGGAAAATAAACGACCGGTTCTGGAGCTTGGCGGAAATCGTCTTGCAGTACGTCGTCCACAACGCCCACGACGGTTTCCCACGACTTGGTTCCCCCCCGCTGCACACGCTTGCCAAGCGCGTCTTCTCCCGGAAACATCTTCTTTGCCGCCGACTTGCTGAGCACCACCGATGCACCGTACTTCACCTGCTCTTCATTCGTAAACGTGCGCCCCGAAATGAGACGAATGCTCATGGTTTTGAAATAGTCGCCGGCGCTGAATGTGTAATTCAGCAGTGGTCCGGCGTTATCCGCATCGGCCATTCCCTCTTTCCGAAAATTCGTAGTAGCTGTCGATTCATTGAGTGGCACGTTTTCCACCAATCCCACCGACTGCACGCCCGGAAGTGCACGAAGGCGATCCATGAAATCGAGACTGAATTGCCCGAACGACGGGCCGTCCTTGAGATTCACGCCATCGGGCGCAATCTGAAACGTGAAAACGTCTTTCGTGCTATAACCGGGATTCACGTGTTTCAATTCCCAGAAACTGCGCATGAGCAAACCCGAACCAATCAGCAACACCAGCGCCAGCGCTGATTGCGCAGCTACCAGACTGTCGCGAACCCAGCGATGTCCGCGCGTTGCGCCGCGACCACCTTCGCGAAGTCTCGACAGTTCGGGCGCGGAAGTGCGAATGGCTGGACCGATGCCGCATGCCAGAGCCGACACAATCGCCGCGACAATTGTGAAGAACAGCGTCGGTCCGTCAATACGCACGTCATCAATGCGAGGAATTCCAGCGGGCGCCGCACGCAACAACGCCGGCAGACTCACGTACGCAAGCAGCATCGCGAGGGCGCCGGCAAGCAATGCCACAACGATCGCCTCTGCAATTTGCAGTCGAATGAGTTGTCCACGCGCCGCACCAAGCGCGCGACGCACCGCCAGGTCACGCTGCCGCCCCTCGGCGCGAACATTGAACAGGTTAACGACGTTGGCACACGCGATGAGCAATACTACTGCAACAGCGCCGAGCAACACTTTGAGTGGTTTGGATACGGCGCCGAGCAGTTGTTCGGTGATGGGTCGTACAACAGCGCGATGCCGCTCAATTGTTCGCTTGTAATTCGCTGATCCACCAAAGCGTTCTGGTAAGCCCTTCGATATGGCGGTGAGTTCAGTCGCGAGCAGTTCCGGTGTTGTGCGCCGTTTCACGCGGCCAACGAGCTTCATGCCGAAGCGACCAGGTGAAATACCTGCAGCGCGAATCTCGCTGGACACCCATAGCTGGGTTCCGTCTTCCGGAAAGCGAAAATCGGGAGGCATTACAGCGATGACAGTACCATTACCGGCCGCGGCGAAAACAGTTTTTCCAATGACTGATGAATCCCGATTGAACCATGAAGTCCACAAAGCGTAACTCAACACGACGGTTTTCTCGCTGTCCTCAATGTTGGGCAAACGCCCGAGCAACGGCTTCGCACCAAGTGTCGAGAACAGAGAACTGGATGGCATCGACATCCGAATTCGTTCAATTCGATCGTTGGCGCGAAACGTTGCTGTAAACGAATTGTAGCTGGCAATATCTTCAAGCAGTTTCGACTGCTCTTTGTATTGCAGGTAGAATTCACTCGAAACGCCGAATTCCGGCGGCAAGTCGGAACCAGGGGCCGATGCGGCAACATACATCATGCGATCGATGTTGGCGTACGGCAATGGATGAAACAACACACGGTTTACGACACTGAACATTCCGGCGTTCGCGCCAATCGCGAGGCCCAGTGTGAGCACGGTGACGAAGGTGAACCCAGGAGAGCGCTTGAGTGAGCGCGCTGCGTGGCGAATTTCTCTTATCCAGTTTTCAAAAAGCGTTGGCATGCGATTGTGCTCCGCGAGCGGGTTGTACGGGGCAATCCACGTTGGATTTCGGTGCTCAGCGAGAGCCGCGCGTGTGATGTCAATTGATTCAGTGGTGACGAACCAGAGTGCCGCAAATGCGCCACGGCATTTTGCGTGCGCGTAATCGTTCGATACTTGCGTTCTGATTTCGTCGCCGAATGCTTCGCGAAATGCTCGCGGAAAGAGTCGAGTCAGCTGCGCAAAATACCGTTCGGCGAACGCGTTTCTGTTGCTCACGAGCGTCCGGGTGCGACGCGCAAGCGCTTTTCAGCGAGCGTGGCCGTGCGTTTCAGGCGCGCGGCTTCGGCGGCGAGTGCCTTCTTTCCTGAAGCGGTCAGTGCGTAGTAGCGGCGCGCATGGCCTGGGTGTGCTTCGCCGGCGTCGGCCGACATCGTTTCGCGCACAATGCCCGAGGTGATGAGGCGTGCGATTACGCGATAGAGCGAGCCCGCGCGCGGCGTGACCGACCCGGCCGACTCCTCGGCCACCAATTCCTTGATGGCGTAGCCGTATTGCGGGCC
>JBDUAX010000699.1:0-1679 GCA_040004455.1 Gemmatimonadaceae bacterium | reverse complement strand
GAAGTTCAAGCATTCTCTCGGGTTTCGTGACGCACGTTGTTCAACGCTAACAGTCGGGTTCACCAACAAAACAAATGCGGCGGGCTCGAGGCACACCGCATTTGAAATGAATGAATCGCGAGTTGCTGAAAAATCAGGGAGCGCGATTACGACGACGCCGTGCAACCAGACCGAGCATTGACGCGCCAAATCCAACCAGCAAAATCGATGAGGGTTCTGGAGTGACAGTTGATGTGGTACGCGTGCCCTGAAAATTGCTGAAAGCCACCAGCAGGCCGTCTGTACCGCCATCGCCAGAAGTAGCGAACGTGAGTGAATTCACACCCTGTACGAAGCCGCTGTTGATGGACTGCGTGACACCAAACGTGAAGATGTTGTTGTCGTTGCAAACGGCGCCAGTAAAAATCGAGACGCTGTTCAAACTGATCGTTGTGCCAAAGTTGTCCTTGGCGCACTGAAACGAGAAGGAAACCGACGGAAGAGAAAAGCCAGTAAGGTCGAACGACGTGGTGTACAGATACGACTGGCTGCCGCCCACGCTCGCGTTCGTCGCGGCGCTGATCCACTGGTATTGTGGTGCCACACTATTCGCTTGCCACGATCCGGGGTTACCGGTGACGACGTAAGCCGCGACAGTGCTGGGATTGAACGGGGTTGCGGTCACGGTCCAGGCGTTGTCCCGCACTGCGCCAGCGACGGTCGAAACATTCTGGCCAGTGTTGAACAACCCTTGTGCCTGCAACGCCAGTGGGGTGCCGATGGCACTGCTGAGCAACAGTACTCGTATCGCTGTTTTGACGAAATTCACTTTTTCCTCGTCGATAAAATGGGAACGCTGGGAATCTGCGGATGAAGGACGACATACAGAAACGATTTTCGTTCAATTGCGCCAGAGGTCTGCAGCAGTTCGCCGCGTCACGTCGTCACAATCGAGCCCTGCTCAACCTTACGCCGTTCAGCTGGTGTGACGGCGGTGCAATTGGTTCAGGGCCCACGCCGCGTGTTCATGTACCAACTCTTCGTCATGCTGCAACGCTTTCTGCAAAACAGGCACGTCGTCGGCGTTGCCAATGTTTCCCAGCACCACGGCTGCGTTCCGCGCTAAGCCACGTCGTTTCGCGCGCTTCATTGGCGAATTCCTGAAGGCGGCGCTGAACTCGCTTTGACTCATTGCCAGTATTTCGTGTGATAGCTCACGCGCACTCCTGCCCCTCAGAAATTTCCGTGGCTCGAATGCAGTCTCGGTCAGCTCCTTGCTGAAACTCACATTCCAAGGGCAAACATCCTGGCAGATATCGCAACCGTACACCAACTCACCAACCGGTTCACGAAGTTCAACCGGAATTGCCTCGCGCAATTCGATGGTCAAATAGCTGATGCACAAATTCGCATCCAATACGCGCGGCGCCGTGAGCGCCTGGGTCGGACACGCATCGAGACACCGCGTGCAGGTGCCGCAGCGATCGGCTTCAAACGGCACGTCTGGCTGGAGTGGAAATTCAACGAACAGCGACGCCAGAAACAAAAACGATCCGGCCTTGGGATTGATCAAGCACGTGTTCTTGCCAAACCAACCGAGTCCTGCGCGCTGCGCGAGATCGCGCTCGAGCACCGGCCCGGAATCGACATACGGTCGCGCGTTGATCTTTTGACCAGTCTCTTTTTCCAACCACGCGTGC
>JBDUAX010000029.1:0-18834 GCA_040004455.1 Gemmatimonadaceae bacterium | reverse complement strand
ACCGGCGTGGACATCGTGTTGTTGTAGTAATCCTTGACGACGGCCGTCAGCTGCTGCGTACCGCCAACTGCGAGACTGCTCTGGGGGGGCGTCACCTGAATGAGGTACGGAACGACAGACGCAGTGGTCGTACCCTTGTCGTCGTTGCAACCAACCACGCCGAAAGCTGATGCTGCCAGAAGAAGGGCGAGCGCCGACTGCGTCCGGCGTCGGAATACGCGTTCAAGTTGCATGTGTTTTGACAGGGCAGAAGGGATGATCGCCTCGGCACCCAGTCGCGGGGGCCCGAGCGTACTACGGTGTGACATATGGTCACAATATTGCTACAAGGAGTGTACCGTTGTAAATGCGGGACGGCCAGTGACGTATGGGCACGGCTCAACTCTTTTGGGCCCAATCGCACAAAAAAGCGGGCCGCGCACCCTGCGCGACCCGCTTGGCCCCACGGTCCAACGATTTCTAGGGTACGATGGACGCCGACTTCACCGCGTCCGGCGCATCCTCAAGCGTCTTCAAAACCTGCTGCCATTTGAAGTCCCCCTTGCCGCGAATCCACTTCTCCATCCACGCCATTTCCGCAACCGATTTCACGAGTTGATTGCGCGGGTCGGGAATGCCGTGACTCGCACCCGGATACACAAAGAACTCCGTTGGCACACCGAGTTTCTTGAGCGCCATATGCAGTTCTTCGCTTTGTGGACGCGGCACACGCGGATCACCATCCACCACGTGAATCATTGTCGGCGTCTTCGCATTCTTGATGTACTTGAGTGGTGACTGATTCCAGTACGCATCAAAGTCATCATACGGAAGTTTGCCCCCCAGGTATTGCTGGCGATTGCGTTGCACATCGCTTTCCGCAAACATCGAAATCCAGTTGGATGTACCTGCACCCGACGAAATTGACTTGAAGCGCGTGGTGTGCGTGAGAATCCAATTGCTCCAATGTCCGCCGGCGCTCCATCCCAACACTCCCATGCTGTCGGGATGCACCATCCCCTGCGCTATGAGCGCATCAACACCAGTCATGATGTCTTCGTAACCCTTGCGGAAATAGTCGCCGACAATCGCCTGACGATGCGCTTCGCCGTAGTTCGTTGAACCGCGATAGTTCGGCATCAACACCATGTAACCGGCATTTGCGTACGCCTGAGCACCGTAGCCCGGATTGAAACTCAGCATGTCGGCCGCAGCCGGCCCACCGTGAATTGCGACAATGAGTGGATACTTTCGGCCCGCTTGAAATCCAACGGGTTTGAGCAACACGCCACCAACCATTTTGCCGTCGGTGCTCTTCCAGGTGAACTCGTCTTCATCACCCAACGTGCGCTGTCGAACTTGCGGGTTCGCATCGGTGAGTTGCTTCCACGCCGAGCGATTGGTGATGTCCACAACCGAGTTGAGAGCAAACACATTGTTCGGTGTTTTCGGATCGGAGTAGCTCACCAGAATGCGGCCGCTATCTTCGTCTTTGTTGGCGGATATCAGCCCTTTCACACTCGTAATTTGCGTGACTTTGTCGTTTGCAATATCAAGCGAAAGAAATTGGTTGGTCGCTCGAACGCCGTCGTTGAAGTAGACAATTTTCGAATCGGGTGACCAAAAAGCAATCGTCACATCACCGTCATAACCGGCGCCAAGTTTTCGCCACTGGCCGCCGACTGCATCGCGCTTTCGCACAAACATTTTCGCGTCGCGAAAATACGTAAAATCGTTCGGCGCCGAAAATGCAATCCACACTCCGTCGGGGGAAAACGATAGCGCGCTTTCTGCAACGTCGATGTTGTTGGTGAGGCGTTCCCAACTGCCGTCGGCGGTCTTCAACAGAAACAAGTCGCCGTTGTCGCTTTGCTCAGTAATGTTGCGTTCGTAACGATTGTTGTGAATTGCCGTCACACCCAACCACTGCGCATCATCAGACTGTGTGAAGCCGCTCACGCTGAAATTCTTGTCCGCAGTTAAACGACGTTCCTTGCGTGCCGCCAAATCGACCGTCCATAGCTGGTCCGTCGGCACCACCGCATTCCGAATGTTCACAGTGAACTGCTTCTCTCGGCGCAACCGTTCGTCGGTGTCGAGCGAATCGGACGCGAGAAAGAATGCCTGCTTGCCATCATGCGAAAGTTGCCAGCCCTTAAGGCCGGTCATGTGCTTTGTTACCTGCGTCGCTTTCGCTGAATCAAGTCCGGCAACTGGCAGTGACCACAGTTGCTGTTCGTCGGCTTTGCCGGCGGTAAAAACAAGCAACCTGCCATCACGCGAAAAATCGAACGTGCCAACACCATCTTTCGCATCGGTAATGCGTTGAGCTTCGCCACCATCAGCGCGCATTACGTACAACTGCTGCGTAGTGCCGGCGCCCGCGTCGCGATTTGATGCGAACACGAACGACTTTCCGTCGCGACTCCACTTCGGCGACGTTTCGTTTTTGTCTTTGGTGAAAGTGAGTTGTTTGGTTGATGAGACGCCTTGCTCGGTGCTGACGATGTAGATGTCGCTGTACCGCTTGGCATCCTTCCAATTCATGGTCGACAGTGAATACAGCATCCATTTGCCGTCGGGGCTGAGGGCATTGCCGCTGGCGGTGCGCATTAACTGCTGGTCCATGAATGTCCATGGACGTTGTTCCTGTGCCCCAGCAGGTGTTGGAGATGCGACGAGCGCTGCGCTTACTGCGCCAGCGATTGCGAGTGAACAAGCAAAGCGCGGCGTGTGGTGCATGTCAGCACTCCATGACTGATGGGTTCGTTACGCGCGCATGCTAAAGGGGGCGTTCTGCATGCACGGCTTCACGGGAGCGCACCATGATGGGTTCGGCCGCACCGGCACCAATGCCACGTGGTGATGCCGCGAGCGCCTGCGTCATGAAGCGTTGTCCTTCGCCAATACGTTCCACTTCTACCGCGACAGATTCAATGGCCTCTTCCATGGCCTGCATGCGCGCGGCCATTTCCGGGGGAAGCGTCACAGTCACCTTTGCACTGCGGCGCCAGATGCGGCGCGCGTAGGCTATGACGAGCGGAAATGCCAGAACAGTGAAAATTGCTGCCGCAACACCGGCGGCGTCGTCGGGCTGAATAGAGTGGTCGCGTGGGGTGTTGTTTGGATCGATCATGGCGCCTGGAACGCCAGCGGCCGCGCTTTGGGTCGACTGAGCCGACGCCAACGCCTTATCGAGATCTGCAATACGCCCATCGACCGTCTTGAGCCGAGCTTCCAATCCGGAACGATCCGCTCCCTGGGTTTGGTCGTTTGTGAGCTCGCCGGTGATGCGATTCCGGGTGCTTCTTGCATCACTTAACTGGTCCTGAATAACGCGTACCTGATTTCGCGCTGCCTGATACATCTGGGCGGCAGTAGGCGCGGTGCTGGCCAGTGGCACAGGTGCTGCCTGCGGATTCTGAACGGTTGACGGGAGCTCTTCGTGCATCGGGTACTCTCGGGAGGGGACAGCGGATTGGTAACCGCAAACTACGCACAAACGCCGCTAGTTGATTCGCTCTGCGCATGGGCGCACTTTCTGCGCTCGATCTCACTCTCAAAACCACTGGAGCAGTACGCATGCGCATTGTCGATATCATGTTGGGCGAATACACACACGAGGCCGCGAGCACCCGCAAAATTCTGGAACGCGTTCCCGCAGACAAGGGCGACTGGAAGCCGCACGAGAAATCGATGTCACTGAGCCAGTTGGCGGTGCACCTCATGGATCTCGCGAAATGGACCGCGATGACCGTTGAAACCACAGAGCTCAATTTCGCCGACGGGTACCAAATGCCCGCGTTCACAACGACGGAAGCTCTCCTGGCCGAATTCGACAAGAACGTCGGGGCGAGCAAGGCCGCGTTGATGAAGGCCACCGATGAAGACCTGGAAGTTGTCTGGTCTCTGAAAAATGGCGGTCACACCATTCTTGCCATGCCTCGAGGCCAGTGCCTGCGCTCGATGTGCTTCAACCACACCGTGCACCATCGTGGGCAACTGAGCGTATACCTGCGTCTGGTTGGCGTGCCGGTGCCGGGCATGTACGGTCCATCAGCCGACGAGATGTAGGCGATGTAGCGGGCGCGTCCAATTTGCACCCCGTTCGGTGTCTGCCGTTGAGGACACTGGCCGACTGAGCGGGGTGCTGAGCGGGCAGTTTCGTGAGGCGTAAAATGTGTAAGGCGTTGAAATGACTGCATTTGCAGAGTCGGCAAGATTGGCGCTCGTGGAGAAAGTGAAACGGCATCCCCTATGCGTTTTGAACGGGCACAAGAACGACGCCGCACCCGTTTCGCACTTAACACATAGAGGATACCATGCGCCTGACTCGTTCGACTCAGTTTTCACTACTCGCTTCCGTAGCGCTCCTGCCACTTCCATTCGTTTCGGCACAGGCAGTTGAGCGCAGTCTTTTCACCTGGTCGAGCACCGTCGACAAGGAAGTCGTGATTCGGGTTCACGGTCGCGATGTGGCGACGCGCGGCAGTGGCATGGACGCGACTTTTTCACCGCGCTGGAATTTGAGTCAGCCGTTGCCGCGCACGACGGGAGTTATTCGTGTGCACGTTGAAAACGGTCGCGGCGATGTTGATGTGCTCGAGAATCCGTCATCAAGAAATGACTACACGGCGACCATTCGCGTGCGCGATTCGCGCGGTGGTGCAGACCAGTATCGCCTGGTCGTGACGTTCGATTCGGATGGCGATCGTGAGGGAAATCGCGGCAACGGCGATTACGAGCGTGGCAACGGGCGTGGTGGGTACGATCCTCGCGATAACAGTGGCAATGGTCGCGGTGGGTATGACTCGCGCAACGATCACCGCAACGACCATGGATGGTACGACCGCAATCGTCGCGACGCCGGCGTGATGCGTTGGAGCGGACGAGTTGATGGTGTCGCCGAAATTCGCATTCAGGGCAATCGCGTTGAATCGGACTCGCGTCAGGGGCAACGGTTGCGTGATGTGAAATACGACGTGCTTGGTGCAGCGCTGCCACGTCGCGACGTTCGGGTGGAATTGGCGGGTGACGTCGGGCGTGGCAGCGTACAGGTGGTGCAGCAGCCGTCAATGTGGAACGGCTACGTGGCGATCATTCGCATTGAGGATCGTCGCGGTGGCTACGGTGCCTATGATTTCGACGTGCGGTGGTAGCCGTGCGGTAGTTCTACCTTTAACCTCTAGGTCTGTCCAGCAATGGGCAGACCTTTTGGCATTGTGCTCCGAAATTCCGGAGTTATCTCGTTCCTCTTCGACCGCCAGTCACGATGAGCAATCGCATTACGAAGCGTTTCCTGATATCCACTTGCATTGCGGTGTTCTCGATTTCGAGTGCATCAATTTCGAGCGCGCAAACTGCTGCGTCGAAATTGCCCGATCGCGCCGTACGACGCGACATCCCGATTACGAACGCAATCAGGAAAGCATTCGCCGCGGGCTCGCGCGATTCATCGGGCGCACCAAACAGGAAGTACTGGCAGCTACGCACCGACTACAACATCGATGCGAAACTCGATGTGCAGTCGTCACGATTGACGGGGCACGAAGTCATCACGATTACCAACAACAGCCCCGAGGCGCTTACGCAAATTGGCATGCGTCTCGACATGAATCACTTTCTGGCGAATGTGCCGCGAGCAGCGCCGTGGATTCCATCGGAAACCACCGACGGATTTGCAATCACAAAGATCACCGTCGACGGCAAACCGGTAAGCCTCACTGCACCAGCGGGTGCCGGTGGTGGACGCGGTGGTGGCGGGGGTCGAGGTGGTCCACCACCTGCGCCAACGGAAAACTTTTTGCGCAACGGCAAAATCACGAACACGAGCATCGCACTCGTGACCCCGATTCCGTCAAAGGGAGCGGCGAAAGTTGAAATTGAGTGGAGCCACAAAATTCCAGGCGGATCAACGGGAGCGAATCATCGCATGACCCAGCGTTGGGGAGACACGCTGTATCAACCAACGCAGTGGTATCCGCGTGTCGCAGTGTACGATGATTTACGCGGTTGGGATGCCGAGTTGTATTTGGGACCCTCGGAGTTCTACAACAACTTCGGAACGTTTGACGTGTCGATTGACGCTCCCGCGGGTTGGATAGTCGGTGGCACCGGCGTGCTGCAGAATCCACAGGAAGTGCTAACCGCGAAAGCGCGTGCGCAACTGGCCAAGGTTTTGACGACGGATTCAATCACGACGATTGTTGGCGCCGACGAGATTGGTGCAGGGCAGGCGACAGCAAACGGAAACGCCGCGGGTCGGTTGGTCTGGCGCTTTCACGCGGACACCGTGAACGATTTCGCGTGGGTCACTGCGAAGAAGTTGGTATGGAATGCAACGCGTGCAACGATTCCAACGAAAAGTATTGTGCCGGTGAACTTGTATTTTCAACCGGGCAATGCTGCCGCGTACGAACGGGCAGGACGCACGGCGAGTCACGCGCTGGAGTTTTATTCGAAGCTGTGGTTCCCGTACCAGTTTCCGCAATTAACGTTGCAGGACGGGCCGAGTGCCGGCATGGAATATCCGATGGTGATCAATTCCAATCAGGGTGCAGCCGATCACGAAACGGGACACCAGTGGTGGCCGATGGTCGTCAGCAACAACGAAACGATGTACGGCTGGATGGACGAAGGGTTCAATCAGTACATGAACATTTTGTCGAATGCGGACGCGGCAAAGACAGTGCCAAATCTTGATGCGCGTGGTTCGAGTTACGGCAGCACCAGCGGCAACGAAGGCGAACCGCCAATGATGTGGAACGCCAACTACGCAGGCCCTGGCTTCTACAGTTTTCAGACGTACAGCAAAACGCCGCTGATGCTTTCGATGTTAGGCGGCGTTGTTGGCGACACAGCAGTGCAGCGCGCGCAAAGCGAATGGGGCAAGGCATGGTTGTTCAAACATCCGTCGCCGTGGGATTACATGTTCTTCATGAGCAAAGCACTGAAACAGGATTTGGGATGGTTCTGGTATTACTGGTTGTTCACCACCGAGAGCGTCGACGGAAGCATTGAGAAAGTCACGCCGACGCCCGCGAAGACGACTGTCGTTGTGAAGCAATCGGGACAGATGCCGTCGCCAGTTGTGCTGCAAGTGAAATTTGCAGACAAGGGCGTGCCGATTAAGGCGATGAAGAATTCAGTGATGAAGGACAGCGTAACCGCAGTAGTTACTTATCCGGTCGACGTCTGGTTTGCGGGTAGCCGCACATTCACCGCCGAATTGATGTTCGGTGGGCGCAAGATCGAATCGATCAAGCTCGATCCAGGCTGTCGCTTTCCGGATCACGACGCGTCGGACAATGTTTGGCCGCGAGAAGCGGCGGAGCCGAATGCACCGGTGGTGACATGTTTGGTTCCGCGCGCAGGGGCGGGTGCGGCTACGACGCCCCGGCGGAGATAAGTCGAACGGGTGCCGGTGAGGGAACTCCCGCTTCCTTTTATGCGGGGGAGAATTCAAGAATTGAATCAACGGGGACGATCGCGTTTTGCTTTTACGTTTTACGTTCACGGCTAACGTTGTGTTTTGGCGATTAGCTTGTGGATTCGCTTTTAACGCGCTGTTTTCGCGATTAACGTTGTGGTTTCACGTGTAACGTGACACGCGAGGGCCGTTAACACGTGACGCGTGCACGATTATACGTGAACAGACGTTCCTTGTGTGCGAATAGCGAAGTCGTGGTTAGTTTGGAGCGTGACAATAGCAACATCAAATGCGGTATGAGGCAACGCGGCATGCCGCGTTGCCTCATTCACTATTCGTTGCTGCAGTCGCGTATTTCGTTTTCAATTGTAGTTCTCCGCGCCTCGTAGTTCACCCCCGCGCGTCCGTGTGAACATTCTGAATTCTCAATCGAGCTTTTTGAGATCTTTCACAATCGCCTCGCGCCTCGGCTCCAGAAACGGCGGCAACACAATTTTTTCGCCGAGTGTCTCCACGCTCTCGTCTACACCGAAGCCCGGACCATCCGTCGCAATCTCAAACAAAATTCCGCTCGGCTCACGGAAATACAGGCTCTTGAACCAGAAGCGATCGACGGGGCCGCTATTTGGCAATCGAAACTGCACGAGGCGCTCGGCCCACGCATCGTACTGCTCTTCGTCGGGCGTACGAAATGCAACGTGATGCACCCCGCCAGCACCAGCATGACCAGTTTTTACATCGGGCTGCACCGCGACATGCAATTCAGCACCCGGACCTCCTTTCCCCATTTCGTACACGTACACCTTGTGCTCCTTCGCGCCTTCGACCGCTGGGCGCATGTACGTGCGCACCGCACGAAATCGCATCACCTGCAGTAGAATTGCGTCGGTCGAAGGAAGCTCGTGCACGCTCATCATGATTGGCCCGAGCCCGTGAATCTGATGTTCGGCAGGAACGGAACTGTCGACGAAGGCAACAGAGCTGTTGCCAATGCCGCCATCATCGACGAGCGCCAATCGCATGCCCTCGGCGTCTTCAAATTCGAGCGTGGCGCGTTTATCGCGCAAACAGATCTCGCCGTGTTTGACGTTGAGATTCTCGAAGCGCTCTTTCCACCAAAGCAACGTTTTCTCACCACCAACTCGCAGACCCGTTTGCACGAGGTTGTTTGACCCGCGTTTTTCGGGGGGGACATTCCAGTCGAAAAATGTGAGATCGGTGCCCGGTGTGCCCGCTCCGTCGGCGTAAAACAAGTGATACGCTTTCACATCGTCCTGATTGACGCTTCGCTTTACCAGACGCATACCAAGCGTGCCTGTGTAAAAGCGTCTGTTGTTCCGAATGTCGGCCGACACCGCCGTGAGATGATGAATTCCGGTGAGTTCCATACTTAGATTGATGAAAGAAATAACGGTCGACCCACGTGAACTACCGATGATTCCCGCGTGAGCGCTACAGACAACGGGGCCGGACAGGTGATGACTTGGCAGCAACTACCGAACTCGTAACGCTCGCCGACATCAAGTCGGCAGCAGCAGCGATTAAAGGTCACGTGCATCGCACAGTGCAGGGCACGTCGACGTACTTGAACAACGTTTCGAACACCCGCGTGTCTCTGAAGCTCGAGCTGTTTCAGAAGACCGGCTCGTTCAAGGCGCGTGGAGTAATCAATACGTTGCGTCAACTGTCTCCAGAAGAATGTGCGGCAGGCGTCATCAGTCTGTCAGCGGGAAACCACGCGCAGGCCTTGGCGTGGGGCGCGGCGAAGCTCGGCATCCAGGCAACGATCGTAATGCCGATGACGGCCGTTGCGTCAAAGGTTGCAGCGACAAAGGGTTACGGCGGCAACGTCATTCAAACTGATGGCGATTTGCTGGCCACTGCGCTCCAACTCCAGAAGGAGCGCGGGCTGACGTTGGTTCATCCGTTCGACGACATCCGCGTCATTGCCGGCCAGGGAACCGTTGGACTCGAAATCGTTGAAGACGTTCCGGATGTGGATGTGGTGTTGGTGGCCTGCGGCGGCGGCGGACTCTTGTCGGGGGTGGCGGCGGCAATCAAGGCGCTCAAACCCAATGCCCGGGTCATTGCGATTGAACCGGAAGGCGCCGCAGCAATGGCGCTGTCCTTGAAAGAGGGATCCCCGCAACGCCTTGTAAAAATGAACACGGTTGCGGATGGCCTGGCAGCACCATTCGCAGGCGTTCACACACTCGCGCACGTGCAAGCGTACGTGGATGAAATCGTTGTCATTCCAGACAGCGAAATTCTGGCGGGGATGCGCGTGCTGATGGAGCGATGCAAACTGTTTGTCGAACCCAGTGCCGGTGCCGCAATTGCGCCGTTACTTACTGGAGCCGTGAAAATCGACAAAGGGGCAAGCGTTGTTCCCATTGTGTGCGGCGGCAATATCGATCTTGAACGCTTGAAAACGATGATCTAAAAAAACTCGTTGCGCGGTGCAGGTGGTAGCTGCTCCGCGCGACGATCAATCACATTGTTTCCGACTTAAGGTTTTTTGGGAGCGGGGGGACGCGGCAAACTGATCAACCGTCGCTTGAACGCCTGAAATTCCGGTGTATCAAGCGTTACGCCAACCAATTGTGCCGGCGGAATTTTTGCAATCTGCGCGTTGGTGTCGGTAATGCGATCTTCTTCAAGCGGATGCGAAGCGAGAAATACTTCAACAGCGCCGGGGTTCGATTTGCGTTCGTTGAGAAGGATGCGAAACATGTTGGGAATACCGTGCGGATCGATCTTGGCACGTGTCGTAAAAATCACGCCTTGCTGATCGGCCTGCGCCTCATCATCCCGACTGAATTTTGCCGACAGTCCCGCACTGCCAACCTGGACAACCGCACTTCCTGTTTCGCTGTTACAGAACGAAGGAGCAAAAATGCAAACACCCGCAATGCCCGCGCTGGTCTGCTGAGCTTTCTGCATCTGCTTCACACTGTGACGCTTCACCACGTGACCAATTTCATGTCCCATAACGCCGGCCAATTCGGACATGTTTTCTGCGCGCTCGATGAGTCCTCGGTTGACATACACGTACCCACCGGGCACAGCGAATGCGTTGATATCGGCCTGATCGACGACGTAGAAGTGCCAGGTCAAACTGCGATCGTCAGCAACTTTTGCAAGTGAATCTCCCAGTTTGTTGATGTAGGCTGAAACTTGTGGGTCGGCAACCAGCGGTAGTTGGCGGTTGATCTGCGCTGCGTAATCGGCCCCCAATGCAACTTCCTGCTGCGTAGTGGCCAAGCATCCGGTCAACGCAAACGCGCCAACCAATCCAGCCCATGAACGAAGGCCGCGCGACAACGCCAACGACGAATTGCGCGCCAACTGCGGGACAGAAGCGATATCAGCTAGCATATTTCTCGATTGTGAGATTCGTTCAAGCATCCGCGAACGACCAACCTGTTGGTCGCTCCCCGAAAAACCTGCGATCTGAAACGTGAAGCTACTTACGCTCGCGCGTGACCTAAAGAGACGAAAAGCACGCGAACGCAACCAGTTATTCGTGGTTGAAGGCTTACGATCGGTCGAAATGCTGCTCGAATCGCCACTCGCGATAGCCGGGCTACTCGTTACTCCGGGGCTGGCAATGGACATTCGCGGCCAAGCCATCCTTGCCCGGGCATCCCAGCAAAATCTTGAAATTCTGGAGGTGCGGGAGGCCGAGTTTGCGAGCGCTGCCAATACCGATACGCCGCAGGGGGTCCTGGCGATTTCCCGGACTCCCTCATTTGCGTTGAGCGCTCCTCCCGAAAGGGCACTCTATCTCGTTCTGGACGCCATTCAGGACCCGGGAAACGTTGGAACCATCCTTCGTTCGGCGGCGGCCTTCGGCGTGACGGCCACGCTGATTTTGCCCGGCACCGTTGACGTATGGAATGCCAAAGTCGTCCGTAGTACGATGGGTTCGATTTTCACCCAATCGGTTGTCGAAGTGACCAGCGAGACCCTGAAAATATTTTTGGTCGAAAATCACATCACGTGCTGGGCGGCCGATACTCAGGGGACGCCGGTCGATCGTCTGGAAACAACGAATCGCCGACTGGCGCTTGTCGTGAGTAACGAGGGCGCGGGAATCACTTCGGGTGTTGCGGCATTGGCCGACCGTCGCGTCGCTATTTCAATGTCGGCCGGGATAGAGTCTTTAAACGTTGCAGTTGCTACTGGAATTCTGCTTCACGCTTTTCGAAATATCGTGATTTAATTTCTTATCCGCGACATTCGATCAGCCCTCGATCATACCTTCAAGTTCATGTCGCCATTGTTCTCCGAGCTTCCAACCGTTCTGCTGCTCTATTCAACCGGGCTGACATTCATTGTCGGTGCGTGCATTGGTTCATTTTTGAACGTTTGCATTTCACGCTGGCCGGCCGAGCTGAGTGTGGTAAAGCCGCGTTCGCGTTGCCCGCGCTGCGAACGTCCCATCGCGTGGCATGAAAACATTCCGGTTTTGAGTTGGTTAATGTTGCGCGGCAAGTGTCGCGGATGCGCCTTGCCAATTTCATTTCAATATCCAGCAGTTGAATTGGTCGTTGCATTTGGCTGGGTCGCGTGCCTTGCCGCCTTTGGTCCAACGTTGGAAGCGTTTCGCGTTGCCGTGTTTGGCACATTGTTGTTTGGCATCGCAATGACCGATGCGCAACACTATCTCATTCCCGATGGCTTCACCGTTTTCGGTTTGTTGTTTGTACTTGCGATGTCGCTGGGTGGATTAATGACCCCCGAGCCATCGCACTTCGCAGCTCCGTGGGGCGCGTTCATAGGCGCTTGTGCCGGAGCCGGCGCAATCACGATTGTGGGTTGGCTGGGCGAAGTCGCACTCAAGAAAGAAGCAATGGGTTTTGGCGACACTACGCTGATGGCGGTGGTTGGAGCGGCGGTTGGGCCAGAACGTGCGTTGCTCACAATTCTCGCTGGTGCGTTTCTGGGCGCTTTCGGATTTCTCGTAGTAGTGGCGCCAATAGTGTGGGCGCGCTCAAAGAAAGCCGGCACGGAGTTCCAGTTTCCCGATGTGCCTTTTGGCGTGTTCCTTGCGCCCGCCGCGCTACTGACCTTGCTTTGGGGTGACCGCGTAATTGCCTGGTACATCCAACGCACGTTCCCGACTTGATGTCGAAACACAACAAACTCGTCGCCCTGTTCGCGGCCTCGGCACTCTTTTCAGCGTGCGACAAGAAAGCATCGGTTGACAGCGGCAGTCCGTACGCGGACATCGTGTCGAAGGCAATTCCAAAAATTGAAAACCAGGTTGGTCTGAAATTCAAGACCACGCCGAAACTCGCCAAACGCACGAAGGCGGAAGTGCGCGAGTTTCTCATGAAGCAACTCACCGATCCGAAAGCGCAAACGTTGCTCGCCGGGCAAACTGCGCTCTACCGCGGATTGGGTTTGATTCCCGACACACTTGATGTTGGCGCATTGCTGCAGCGATTGCTGGAAGAGCAGATTGTCGGGTACTACGACCCGGGCACAAAAGTTTTGTATGTCGTGGATGGCACGTCAGATATTCTGATTACGCAAACCATCACGCACGAATTAGTGCACGCGTTGCAGGATCAATACGTGAAGATTGATTCCATTCAAGGCAACGTCGACGACTCCGACAGGCAGTCTGCATCACAAGCTATTCTCGAAGGGCAGGCGGTGTTTGTGCAATTGGCTGTCGATCCGAATGCGGGGCCGATGCTCTCAATGCCAGGTGGTTGGGATCGCGTTCGCGACATGATCAAGGACAATCAGGTTGGCATGCCGGTTTTTTCATCGGCGCCGCGCGTTATTCGCGAAGGTCTGTTGTTCCCGTATCTCGGTGGCGCCGATTTCACCCGTCGGTTTCTGCTCAAGCGCAAGCCCGCCGAACTCCTGACTGACTTGCCGGTGTCTACTCGGCAAATTCTGAATGACGATGCGTATTTCGACACGCCGCGCAATACACCAATCGTCGTGAAACTCCCGGCGCCGCGCGTCGGTACGGTTTCCTACTCCAACACACTTGGCGAATTCGAAACGCGATTGGCCCTGGTGCAGCACTTGAAAGACGAAGTCGTTGCCAAGCGGGCTGCTTCTGGAGTTGACGGCGATCGTGTGGAAGTCATCAAGACGCCCGATGGAGATGCAATTGCGTGGGCGAGCGTGTGGGACAACGCCATCGAGGCTGGTGATTTCTTCGATCAGATGAGCACCGCCATCAGCAAACATTACGAAGTTGGTGCGTGGGAAGGCCCGCCTGGAAGCATTGAAAAACGCTTCAATATTCCCGCGGTCGGTAAACGTAGTGCGCGCATAGCCACGCTACAGCTCGTGAAAATAAAGAGCCAGCCAATCGTGTTGCTGGTGGATGTTCCGGCTGCGACCGGTGTAGGACTCATTAACGCATCGGCCATTACTATCTCGAACTAGTTCCAACTGTTGCCACAGAACGAAGACGCTTCACAAGAGACGAACTCGCCGCAAGAATTACCGGCGACAATAACTGTGGGTACTGCCGTAGTCGCTTCGGCTGCAACAGTTCAGTCTCAATCGCCGCCGACAACTCCTGCGGCGCAGGTGCCGCCCGCCATGCCTATTCCCGCGGCATTGGTTATCACCGCCGACGACGAACTCAAACGCGTTCGCCTGGTGCGAATGAAGGTGTTCGCGACCGGCATGTTGGTTCTGGTTGCAATTTTGTTTGTGTTGTCGAGCCATTACGAAACGCGCTGGCATTGGTTGGTGTGGGTGCGTGCGTTCAGTGAAGCAGCAATGGTTGGTGGAATTGCCGACTGGTTTGCGGTAACCGCGCTGTTTCGACATCCCCTGGGCATTCCTATTCCGCATACCGCCATCGTTGCGTCGCGCAAAGATCGCATCGGCAAAGCACTCGGCAATTTTGTTCAGCGAAATTTCCTCACGCGCGATGTTGTCGCCAGCAAGTTGTACAACATGAAGTTGGGAGAACGCGCCGCGAGATGGTTGGCCGAACCCGAACATAGTCACCGATTGGCGCAGCACGTTGCGCGCGGATTGTCGGGCGCGGTAAACGTATTGAAAGACGACGATGTGCAGGCGCTGGTCGATCGCGGCGTGATATCGCGGTTACGCAGCGTGAAAGCGGCACCGCTGGTTGCTCGCGCATTTGAAATGCTGACCGACGACGGGCGTCATCACGCGTTGCTTAACGAAGGCATTCGCGTGATGGCGCGTTTCGTTGACGAAAACGACGAACTCATTCGCGACAAAGTAAAAAAAGAAAGCCCCTGGTGGGTGCCGGGCTTTGCCGAGAACAGAATTCAGGACAAGATCGTAAGCGGATTGGAGAAAACACTGAACGACATTGCAGTCGATCCAACGCACCCGCTTCGCCAACGCTACGAAGAAGCGGTTGTAAAATTCGTTGATTCGTTACGCACCAATCCGGACGTGATTGCGAAGGCCGAGCAGATAAAGCTCGATGTTTTGAGTCACCCGGCGGTCGGTGAGTTTTCGCGCGAAGTTTGGAGCGATGTGAAAACGCGCATTACCAACTACGCCGAGAAACGCGCGAACGAACAGGAACGTGAGCCCGACCAAATCGAGAAGTGGCTTTCGAACCTCGGTCGCGCAGTGATTAGTGATCCGGCATTGTCGGCCAAGATGGATGGCTGGATTGTGGAACTCGTGACGTACGCGGTGGAGCAGGCGCGCGAGGAAGTTGCTCAACTTATTTCGGCGACCGTAGCTGCCTGGGACGCGCAGGCGACGTCGCGAAAAATTGAATTACAGATTGGGCGGGATCTGCAGTTCATTCGCATTAACGGGACGATTGTCGGTGGAATGGTTGGTGTGTTGCTGTACGCTGCGACGCTGATGTAAAATAAAACTGGCGTTAACGCCGGAAAACCTTCGACGAAGTCCGGAAGCCGGAGTCGCAATGAAAAAGAGCGCGCTGTATGTCCCTTTCCTGGTGTTGGCCGCCTGCGGTGATCCAACACAATCAACAATTCGTGAAATCGGAAACATCGGCGGTTCATCGATTCGGCGCATCGACGCACCCGACACGGTGCGTGCCGGCATTGAGTTCGCTGGCGCTGTGTATACGTGGGGTAGCGGTTCGCGCGATTGCAACGCACCCGATGGCGTCACAGTTGTGTATGGCGCACAAGTTGCTCGCGTTACCCCGTATGTGCGCTTCCCGAAGGGTGAATATGTCTGCACGTCGGACCTTCGCTCGTATTCGCATGAATTCACGGCGCGTTTCGATACTCCGGGCGAAGCAGCCATACGTTTGGTTGGATTCGCGGATTTCACTTCGGCGGGCAGTCGCCCGCTCGATTCACTGCAGCGGCGCGTGGTGGTGGTGCCGTAGCGAGCTCTAATGCTCCAGCGCTGGCGACTTTGAACATCAACTCTAGCGCTCCAACTGACTGACGATTCGCAGCGGAAATGGTCGGCGTGATGTCGAGTGGTGTGACGAAGCCTGAACGTAAAGCACGGACGAAATGTCGCGTTGTCGTTATTCAATAACGCCGGATTTACCCCTCCAGCGCACGTTCCTTTCTTCCGGCGCGCTTCCCGCCGTTGCTCTGTGCAACACCCGCCGGCAAATCACCGATCGGCGCAGTCATGTCGGCCGGGCCACTCGACACGGGCGGCAGCAACGCGAGCACGAACACTTCATCCATGCTGCTCGCGAACGTGAACGCCATTTTGTCGCGCACTTCCTGCGGAATGTCCCGCAAATCTTTTTCGTTTCCTTTCGGAATGATCACCTCGCGCAACCCAGCGCGATAAGCCGCAAGTATTTTTTCCTTCACGCCGCCAATCTCCAACACTTTTCCGCGCAACGTGACTTCGCCCGTTAGCGCGACATCACGACGCACTGGGCGCCGCGACAACGCACTGGCCAGCGCAAGCGTGACACCAATGCCGGCACTCGGTCCGTCTTTCGGAATGGCGCCGGCGGGGAAGTGCAAATGCACATCCGATTCCTTGAATTCGCGTTCATCAATGCCAAGGGTTGCGGCGCGCGAACGCACAAAAGAAAACGCGGCGTCGACGGATTCCTTCATGACATCACCAAGCTGACCGGTTACCTTGAGTTTACCATGACCAGGCATGCGCAGCGCTTCGATTGTGAGCAACTCACCACCCATGTTGGTCCACGCGAGCCCGGTTACTGCACCAATCTCCGGTTCCTGTTCTGCTTCTTCGCTGGCGAAACGGGGTGCTCCGAGAATTTCGTCAACGCGCGCAATATCGATTGACCAGAGCGACATGTCGCCGTCGGCTTTGGCACGCGCACGCTTCCGCATGATCGACGCAATTGAGCGCTCGAATGTGCGCAGCCCGGCCTCACGCGAATAGCGACTGGTAACAAAATGCAGAATTGATTCCGGAAATTCGATATCAGCGCTGGTCAACCCGTGTTCCTCGAGCAACCGCGGAATGAGATAGCGCTCGGCAATCTCGACTTTCTCTTCGAGCGTGTACCCCGCAATGCGAATGACTTCGAGACGGTCACGCAACGCATTTGGAATATCGTAGAGATTGTTAGCGGTGCAAATGAACAATACCGACGACAGGTCGAATGGGAGGTTGAGATAGTGGTCAACGAACGTTGAATTCTGCGCCGGGTCGAGTACTTCGAGCATCGCGGATGTGGGATCGCCCGCGTTGCTCGATGTCATCTTGTCGATTTCGTCAATCATGATGACCGGGTCGCGCACGCCAACACGACGCAGCGCCTGCAGCAACATGCCGGGCATCGCCCCCACATACGTGCGACGATGCCCGCGAATTTCTGCTTCATCGCGCACACCACCAACGGAAATACGGTAGAACTCTCGGCCAATCGCCGTGGCAATTGCTTCGCCCAGCGAAGTCTTTCCGGTACCTGGTGGGCCAACAAAACAAAGAATCGGCCCGTGTGGATCACCACCGCGCAGCTTCCGCACGGCGAGATATTCGGTAATTCGCTCTTTCGCTTCGTCGAGACCGTAATGGCGATCATCCAACGCGGCTTCAACCTTCGTCAGAACGATTTCCTGATCGTCGGCACTGCGTGCATTCCACGGCAACGCCAATAGCCAATCCATATACGTGCGCAACACCTGGTACTCACTGCTCGCGGGTGACAACATGCGCAGGCGTTCAGTTTCGCGACGTGCTTCCGTGGCAACCTTTTCGGGAAGCTTCGCTTCATCAATCTGCCGAAGCAATTCTGCCGTGTCTTTTTCGTTGGGATCGGCTTCGCCCAACTCCGACTGAATTGCGCGCAGCTGCTGACGCAAATAGAACTCGCGCTGATGCTGCTCGATTTTCACTTCAGTGTGACGCTTCACATCTTCAATCACGCGGGCACGCGCAACTTCGCGTTCCAGCCGCGACAACAAAAAGCGCAAACGTTGCCCAATATCCAAACGCTGCAGTATTTCTTCCTTGTCGGCGATGCGCAAATTCATGTTCGTCGCCGCAAGATCGGCAAAGCGACCGGGGTCGGCAACGTTCATTTTCAGAATCTGCGGCACTTCGCTGGGAATGCGATCCACCAACTCCGCCATCGTTTCGGCAGCCGTCACAGTGCGTGCAACGAGTTCATCAACTTCAGCGGCATCGGGGGGTGTTTCGCGCGCACCCTTTACTGCAGCGATTGCAAAGGGTTCGGTTTGTTCGATGTCTTCAATGGTGATGCGGCGCAATCCCTGTAACGTGATCTGAATGGTGTCGCCCGGCAAGTTGATGCGTTCGTGCACGCGCGCTGCGACGCCAACTTTGCCGATGAACTGACGCGGATCGATAGCGTCGTCATGTTCGCCAGATGCAACGACCAGCGCGACAATCAATCCCGACTCTTCGTGCGCGCGTAGCAGCGCAAGATTTTCCGGCGCGCCCATTTGCACGGCGATTGTGCCGAGCGGGTACACGATCGTCGAGCGTAGCGCCATCAGCGGCAGCGTGGGCGGCAACTCCGCGCGCATGATTTCGTCTTTTCGCTGACCGCGCGGCATTGGCGGGTTCGTGAAGCGGGAGTTCGGACGTGTCACGGAGCGAGGGCTTGGGGAATGCGCTGCGGTAGCCTATTGACCACATGGTATTATAGGCTCGGCCGCATTCTAGTGTAGCTATAGCAGGCGACACCGGAGCATATCGGTGAAATGTTTGTGAGTTGTCATTCGGGGTTGGGTTGCGCATCGCGGTTACAGCGATGCGTTCGAGAATTGCACCGGTAAAATGCCAGGATACTTCATGCGCAATTTTGGTGACGGTGTGCGAACAATGATCACTCAAATTGAATGCGAGACGTGGGCCGCGTTCGCAGCGCGGGATTGGCCTTGTTGCTCTGCCTCAAAGGCGGGCGGAAGGTGCAGGTCGGGGAAGTGGTTTAACGGAAGAACGTGAGACTGCGGATCTTGAGGTGCGGGTTCGAATCCCGTCTTCTCCACCATGTCTGC
>JBDUAX010000698.1:0-1688 GCA_040004455.1 Gemmatimonadaceae bacterium | reverse complement strand
GTGAACGCCGGCTCGCTATTGCGAGCACGGCGCGCCGCGAAGTGTGCTCGCAGAGTAGTCGTGCGCCCCGCCCGACCAACACAGAGAATTCTGACCGCGCAGAGAACAAAGCTGCATACTGCATTCTTCGCGCGAAAATTCTTATGCTCTTGCGACGCGCAACACTTCTTCCAACGTAGTAATGCCAGCACGAACGAGCCGAAGACCGTCGTCTTGAAGAGAGCGCATTCCCTTACTGATTGCCATGTTGCGAACTTCTTCCGAACCTCTCCGCTTTTGAACTTCAATGCGGAGCTCGGAATCCATCACAAATAATTCGTACACACCCTGGCGACCGCGATAACCAGTGTGCCGGCAGTTATCGCAGCCTGTTCCGTTCCAGACTTTTGAGACGCCAATTTCTGCCGATGGAAAACGACGGAGAAGAGCCGGGTCGGGCGATGTTTCTGTTTTGCAAACGTTGCAAATCACGCGCACCAGACGCTGAGCCAAAACAGCATCGAGCGTGCTCGCTACGAGATAAGCGGCGACGTCCAAATCGAGCAAACGCGTGATTGCTGTTGGCGCGTCGTTCGTGTGCAACGTTGATAACACCAGGTGACCTGTGAGCGCCGCTTGCGTTGCGATTTGCGCGGTTTCCGGATCGCGAATTTCGCCGAGTAGAATTACATCGGGGTCCTGGCGCAACAGCGCGCGCAATGCGCTTGCGAATGTAAGCCCCGCCTTTTCATTCACTGGAACTTGTGGTACGCCGGGCAATTCGTATTCGACAGGATCTTCGACCGTCAGAATTTTTTCGCGCCCCGTGCGAATCATTTCGACTGCTGCGTACAGCGTTGTTGTCTTGCCGGATCCCGTTGGACCGGTTACCAACACAATACCGTGCGGATGTGAAATAACTTCGTGAAACTGCGTAAGCGTGTCGGGCGCCATGCCGAGTTCAGGGAGTGTTACGCGACCGCGCTCGCGATCGAGCAAACGCAGCACGACGCTCTCACCGCGAAGTGATGGCACCGTGCTCACGCGCACGTCGACCTGGCGATTTTGCAAACGCAAACGAATGCGACCATCCTGCGGCAAGCGACGTTCCGCAATATCCAACTCCGCCATGATCTTGATGCGGCTCACAATGGCCGGTGTCAAATGCGGCGGTGGTGACGGCGCTGGTTGCAACACACCGTCAACACGATAACGCACGCGCAGCCCGTCGGAGTAACCTTCCAAATGCACGTCCGATGCCCGCGCTTCGAGCGCTTCAATGAGCAAGAGGTTTACCAGGCGCACAACGGGCGCCTCGTTCGCCAGATGCATCAAATCGTCGAGGGGCATTTCCGCGTTGCCGTTCACGCGAATATCACTTGACAAGCCGGCAATCAAACCCTCGGCCGTTACAACATCGGGCGCGTACACGCGACGAATGGTGCGACGTGTTTCTGTTTCGTCGGCGCGAATGAGACTGACGTTTGCGGAAAACAGCATACGCAAATCGTCGAGCGCGTTCGCATCGGCTTTATCTACCCATGTTGCCACCTGCAGCACGCCGTCGTTCAAACGCATGGGCAACACGGCGTGCTGTTCCAACCAATCGGATGACAGCGCAAATGTCAGTCGCTCAACGTCAAGCAGATCACTGGAATCGGAAATGATGCTGGTCACGACAGTAATCCTGGAATGATGCTGGTCACGAC
>JBDUAX010000697.1:0-1690 GCA_040004455.1 Gemmatimonadaceae bacterium | reverse complement strand
CACCCGCACAGTCGCGCAGAACCTCACCCGCGAAGCGGTCATCATCACGAAATCAACAGTCCCGGTCGGCACCGCGCGGCGCGTGGCCGAAGTGCTGGCCGAGCATATGCGATTCCCCTTCCACGTCTGCAGCAACCCCGAATTCCTGAAAGAAGGCGCCGCGGTCGAAGACTTCATGCGCCCCGACCGCGTCGTACTGGGCGTTGAGAGCGACTACGCACGAGGCGTGCTCGCCGAGCTCTACGCGCCCTTTGTGCGCACAGGCAAGCCGATTCTGTTCATGGATATCGCCTCCGCCGAACTCACGAAGTACGCGGCGAACGCAATGCTCGCAACACGCATTTCCTTCATGAACGAAATGGCGCTGCTCTGCGAAAAAGTTGGCGCGAACATCGACAACGTGCGCCGCGGCATGGGCAGCGACTCGCGCATCGGCCCCGCATTCCTCTTTCCCGGGCCCGGCTACGGCGGTTCGTGCTTTCCGAAAGACGTAAAAGCCCTGCTACGTACGGCCGACGAAAACCAAATCGCGCTACGCGTGGTCGAAGCAGTCGAAACAGCCAACGACTACCAGAAAGACCTGATGTTTCACCGCCTCAAACACGCACTCGGCGACAAACTAAAGGGCGCACGCATTGCCGTGTGGGGACTGTCGTTCAAACCGCAAACCGACGACATGCGCGAATCACCTTCGCTCAATCTCATTGCATCATTGCTCGAAGCCGGCGCAAATGTTGTCGCGCACGATCCCGTTGCAATGCCACACGCACGCACGCAGTTGGATGCACGCGTAACACTCGCCGCGACAAACTTCGAAGCCATTCAAGACGCCGATGCACTCGCCATCGCAACAGACTGGAACGAATACCGCCATCCAAACTTCGAACGCATGCGCAGCGCACTCGCGCAACCGATCGTCGTTGACGGACGGAACCTCTACGACCCCGCCAAGATGCAATCACTCGGCTTTACGTACATCTCAATTGGACGACCACTAGCATGAGAGTGCTCATCACCGGCGGCGCAGGTTTTCTCGCATCGCACCTGACCGACCGATTCCTCGCCGACGGGCACACAGTCGTCGGCATGGACAACTTCATCACGGGGCACGTCGATAACATCTCGCACCTCGCCGGCAACCCGTCGTACAAATTCATTCGGCACGACGTCTCGAACTACATCTTTGTCGAAGGCGCATTGGACGGCGTGCTGCACCTCGCATCACCCGCGAGCCCGATCGATTATCTCGAACACCCAATTCCAACACTGAAAGTCGGCGCACTGGGCACACACAACGCACTCGGCGTCGCGAAAGCGAAAAATGCGCGCTTCTTCATTGCATCAACCAGCGAAGTGTACGGCGATCCACTGGTGCACCCACAACCGGAATCGTATTGGGGCAATGTGAATCCCGTTGGCCCGCGCGGCGTGTACGACGAAGCAAAGCGATTTGCCGAAGCCATCACGATGGCGTATCACCGCTTCCACAACATCGATACGCGCATCGTTCGCATCTTCAACACGTACGGCCCTCGCATGCGCCCGCGCGACGGACGCGTGGTGTCAAACTTCATCACACAAGCACTGCGCAACGAACCGATTACGATTTACGGCGACGGCTCACAAACACGCAGCTTCTGCTACGTCGACGACGAAGTGGACGGCATCTACAAACTGTTCATGCACGGTG
>JBDUAX010000696.1:0-1690 GCA_040004455.1 Gemmatimonadaceae bacterium | reverse complement strand
GGCAATCAATCGACCGATACAGACATTCGCGGAATGGGTAGCGCGCTTATTCCGCCCAATCCGATGACGCTCATTCTGCAGCAAGCGGATTCGCTCAAGCTCACGCGCGATCAGGCCGACAGTCTCGCAACGCTCAATCGTGTGTTCTCGAACACCTTTGACGACATCTGGACGCCAGTCGGACAGAAATTGGCGGCGCTCCCTGCCAACTATGATCGCAGGGCAGCGTATGCC
Source organism: Gemmatimonadaceae bacterium (assembly GCA_040004455.1). Taxonomy (GTDB): domain Bacteria; phylum Gemmatimonadota; class Gemmatimonadetes; order Gemmatimonadales; family Gemmatimonadaceae; genus Gemmatimonas. The sequence goes on along the minus strand of JBDUAX010000696.1, from coordinate 1,456 downwards.
GAGTATCGGGCAGCGCGCGAGCGATCAATTGATGCGCTGCTCAAGCTGGTGCCGCTGGTGCGCGGAATGCTGACACCGCAGCAACTGCAATCACTGCCAAATCTTGTGGCGACGTCGCTTGACACTCGGTATCTCGCCTCTGTGCGCTCATCAACGGCGGGAGGCGCGAACATGGGCGCGCTTGCAATGCTCGCACAAATGGGTTGGACTGGCGGAACGGTGGACGCATCCGCGACCGCCGTGATGCTGCATCGCTAACACTCACCATCAATCGCATGAAAAGACACCCCTACGCATTTATCGTTGGCTGCGTTTGCGTTGCGATCGCGTCTTCAGCAAACGCCCATGCGCAAACCAATATTCCTATTCGAATGCTCAGCGCACCCGACGCGGTATCACCGTCAAATGTTGGCGGCCTTGGCGGCGTTCGCGAATTGTCCGACGGGCGAGTGCTGGTTAACGAATCGGGTAATCGTCGCGCAGTGCTCTTTGACAAAGCACTTGCAAACTTTCAGATAGTCGCCGACTCGTCGATTGCCACGCACAACTTGTACGGCAAGCGACCGACAGGAATCATCCCCTACGTCGGCGACACCACACTGCTTATTGACGTTGGGGCGCGCGCATTTTTGGTGATGTCGCCGAGTGGTGCGGTAACGCGCGTGATGTCAGCGCCAAGGCAAAACGATGTTGCAATGATGGGAAGTTCGGAGTATGGCGCTCCCGGATTTGATAGCAAAGGTCGACTTATTTATCGCTCGTTTGCGCTGCCGCCGTTCAAAGCGCCTGTTGCGGGTAAACCGTACGACGCTCCAGTAATGCCCGATTCCACGCCAATTTTGCGAGGTGATTTCAACACGCGATCGGCCGACACACTGGCGTGGGTTCGCGTTGCGAAAATGCGAATTACGGTGACGCCGATTGCCGGTGGTGGCGTGACGATGAGCCCTGTCGTGAATCCGCTCGCAAACATTGATGACTGGGCGTTGTTGCCCGATGGCACCATCGCAGTGTTGCGAGGGCAGGATTATCACATCGATTGGGTCAGCACCGATGGAACGCGTTCGTCATCACCAAAGATGCCGTTCGATTGGAAGCGATTGACCGACGAAGAAAAGAATGCAATTGTCGATTCAACGAAGAAGGCGCTCGCAAAGATTGGTGAAACCTCAATTGCTGCGGCCGTAGCAACTGGGCATGGGGCGCCATCGGGGGGCGGACACGGAATGACAATCATGCCACTCGCGTCGAACGACGGCGGGCCAGCTCCGCAAGCAGCGATGGGAGCAACCAGCGGTGCGCCGTTGGTGCCGGAAGTTGGTCCCGTGTCTGATTTGCCCGACTACATGCCGCCGGTTTTGCGAGCGGGATTAATGAAGTCAGACATGCAGGGAAATTTGTGGATTCTTCCTTCAACGTCATCGCAATCGGGAAACGGACTTCTGTATGACGTTGT
>JBDUAX010000695.1:0-1693 GCA_040004455.1 Gemmatimonadaceae bacterium | reverse complement strand
CAACCATTCTAGTTGCGAGCATTCGCGTGCCCGGCGAGCTAACGAGCGTTGCTGCTGACAAAGGCAAGGCGGTACGCTGTGTAACTGCGCAGTGCTCCGCACTGCTTCGTTCACAGCTGTTTTATTGGAGCCTTTGCAACTGAACGCGGCGTTAGCAACTGTCTTGAAAGTCAAGCGTTCACCGCGACCGATTCATGAATGGATTCATTCCAAGTCGTGTGGGTGCTCGCCATGACGTTGAGGATGGTGAGCAGTTTTCGCATGCACGCGACGAGTGCAAGTTTCTTTGGTTTGCCGGCGGCGACCAGACGTTGATAAAATTGCGCGATCACGATGTTGTGTTTGCTCGCGACGAGCGCGCTCATGTACAAGACGGCCCACGCCTGGCACGCTTTGCAGCAGCGCATCGCGTTCGCGCCACGCCGGACTCCGTTTGATCATGTCGCCGAGATGGGTGTCCGTCATTAGTAATTCGCGTTCGAGATACCCGATGTGCGACGGCAAACTCTTGCGCACGGTCTTCTTACCTTGGCCGAACACATGACCCACGCGATTGCGCTCCGCTTGCAGCATTTCCAAGAGCTGGCGACGGCGGGTGAGTAACGCTTCGAGCTCTTGCGCTTCGGTATCGGCGATCGGTCGTACCTCAGGACGCACGACGTCCGCGAACCGCGCTAAAATGTCCGCGTCGATGCGATCCGTTTTCGCGAGTTGCCCCGTCGCTTTCGCAAAATCACGCACCTGTCGCGGATTGACGACGACGACCGGAAACTGCGCCGCCACGAGGGCCGCGACACTTAACAATTCGTAGCCACCGGTGGCTTCGAGCACGATCAACTGCGGATGCATCGGGCGCAATCGCTCAACCAACGTCCGCATTCCGCGTTCATCATTCGCCACCGTAAATCGTTCGAGTACGGGGATCGCACTCACCACCATTTCTGCTTTCGCCACATCGATTCCGACAAACATGGTCTCCTCCGTCGTGACGTCGCGTCGCCCGTCTTTGTCATAATTCGGGCTCGATGCAATCGGCCCCCGCAACTGTTCGGGCTCTCTGCGACACATAAGCATGGCGCCGCTCAGGCTAACGCACGGTGTTTACCACCCAGACAGCATCGAGCTGGCGCCACACTCTGATTTACTGCAAACTCTTCATTCTGCTAGATACAAGACATATACCGAACGTTGGCGTAAATTGAAGTCTCCTCGAATCAAAGGTTTGTCGATGGAACTCACCGCGGTATTTCGGAAGGACGAGGCGGGCGGCTTTGTCGCATTCGTCGAAGAGCTCCCCGGCGCTAACACGCAAGGTGAGACGCTGGACGAAGCGCGAGAAAACCTGCGCGAAGCCGTGGCGCTGGTCATCGCATCCAATCGGTTCTTGGCCGAAAAGAGTTTGGGGAACGCCGAAGTGATTCGTGAGCGACTCAGCGCGTAGTCGGGCGTCGCGCCGATGAAACGCATTGATTTAATTCGGCATCTTGAGTCACACGGCTGTCGGCTGTTGCGAGAAGGCGCCAATCATTCCGTGTATGTCAATGAAGCTGCGGACAAAATCTCCACGGTGCCGCGTCATCGTGAAATCAAAGAGTTTCTGGCGCGGAAGATCTGCAAAGATTTGGATGTCGCAGCCACGTAATGTCTAACGAGCGTTGCTGCAGACGAACGCTAGCGTTAGCGAGACCCAATC
>JBDUAX010000694.1:0-1695 GCA_040004455.1 Gemmatimonadaceae bacterium | reverse complement strand
TACGTTCTCTTCGAACTCGAATGGCATGCGAGAAAGCTCCATGGGCGTTACTGAGCGCAAGAGGAAAAGTCGCGTTGTTCGTCGGCGGCGCCGACAAGTCGCGCAGAGTTGTTAGACGCGCGCAATATAGGAGCGACACGATGAACACGCGAGGAATTTCTCGTATGTAATGCTTAAGAAATCATCACATTTTTATCCACTTCACAAAACAACTTTCAATAATTGTGACGTGCAGTTTTCAAATCATGATGGAAGCGCTGCTGCACTCAACGATTTCATTCGCGCGACTAGAAAAAGTCCTGCAACCAGGTCTTCACCCGGCCCGCAATTTTATCCACACCCGCGCCACCAATCGACGATGGGCGACGCGCAACCACGCCACCAATCGCGACACGATACGCGCCATACAGCGCGAGACCTGTCACCGTGGAGAATCGCGGATCAGCAACGCTTTCACGGAGGCCAGTGAGTTTGTCGTGTGGAACGCCAACGCGAACACCGACGCCAAAAACATCCCCTGCGAGTTCGGCAATGCCCTCCATTGCAGCGCCGCCGCCAGTGAGCACCATTCCCGCGTTCAATCGGCCGCCATAACCGGCAACTTTGATGTCGCGCTGCACAAGGTCAAACACTTCGTCCATGCGTTGATGGATGATGTGCGCCATTAACTCGCGTGAAAGATGTCGCTCCCCATGTGTAGCTGTCGCGGGCACCGCAATAAGCTCGTCGGTGTTCACCATGGGCTCATATGCGCACCCATAGACCTCCTTCAACTGCTCAGCATCGCTTTGCGTGACCCCCAATCCCTGCACGAGATCGGCCGTGACGGAATTTCCGCCGTACGGTATCGACGCGAGGTGACGGATTTTTCCTTCGTGGAAGATCGCGAGATCGGTGGTGCCGGCGCCTAACTCCAGGAGCAGAACGCCGAGTTCTTTTTCTTCTTCGGTAAGCACTGCCAGTGCGCTCGCGATTGGCTCAAGCACCAGTTCGCGTGTTTTGTAGCCGGCTCGTTCAATGCTCTTGCGCAGGTTCATCGCAGGGGACGTACCGATCGTGACCAGGTACATTTCGGTTTCGAGACGCGTGCCGATCATGCCGACCGGGTCGCGAATGCCCAGATTCTTGTCGACGCGATATTCCTGTGGAATGGCGTGCAGCAGTTCGCGATCCTGCGGAATGGCCATGGCGCGTGCGACTTCGTTCACGCGCTCAACATCGGAACGGCGAATTTCGTCGCCGCTGATGGCCACGACACCCGTCGACGTAATTGCGCGAACGTGTTCGCCGGCAATGCCTACGTAGAGCGAATCGGGAACGACGCCTGCAACCTTTACCGCCTCTTCCATCGCCTTCTTGATGGAAAGCGTGGCCTCTTCGATGTCCGAAACGACTCCGCGACGCAGCCCCATTGTGCGTGTCCGACCCACTCCCATAATGCGAAGGATTGGCGTGCGCGGCAGGTCACCCTGCACCGCTGCAACGACCGCAGTAGTGTGGGCTGTGCCAATATCTAAAGCGGCGACGATTGGGTCGGTTGTCATGGGAGTCTTACAATCACCTGGTCCTGGAAGCGCAGATCGAGCTCAACGGCATGCTGATTCTGCTGCGCTAGGGATTCCTCAACGCGTAATATGTCGTCAAGACGGGCTACGGTCACGTCGTCGCGACTGCGAACGAGCATTCCTTTGAGCT
>JBDUAX010000693.1:0-1698 GCA_040004455.1 Gemmatimonadaceae bacterium | reverse complement strand
CCAATCAGCGGCGACAGCAAATGCAATCCAATTGAACCCATGCGCTTCTTGATGAGAAAGTAGACCACCACCGACACGTGCAACAGCAAGAACGAAAACAGCGCGCCGAAGTTGACGAGCGACGACAGCAGTCCAACCTGTCCAACGAAGAACAATCCAAGTACGAGACTCACCGCCGACACAAACATCACGGCGCGTTGCGGTACGCGTCGTACGGGATGCACGTGCGCGAGGAAGCGCGGCAACTGTCCATCGCGCGCCATCGCAAACAACAGTCGTGCTGTTGCCGCCTGCGCAACGAGTGCGTTTGCAACTGCTGCCGCGAGCGCGACCGATAGTGCAGCCATCGTCTTCAGCGACGCGCCGCCAATCAAACCGGAAATCATGTAGAACGCATCGTTCGTTGCGGTATCACCAACGAACTCCGTCTGCCCCGGCACCAACAATGCCGCGATATACGTTTGCAAAATGAACAGCGCGGCCGCGAGGCAGAGTGAAATCATCGTCGCCTGCCCCACGACCTTCACGCCCCCCTTCGCCTCCTCGGCCAGTGTTGAAATCGCGTCGAAGCCCAGGAACGACAGCACCGCGACCGACAGTGCGCTGAAAATCAGTCCAATGTGAAAATTCTGCGCCGAATAAAACGGAGCGAGACTCCAATGCGCACCGTTCACGCCACCTGTCACTGCAATTGCGCCAAGCACGACGAACACTGCGAGCACAATAATTTCACCAACAAGAAAAATCTTGCTCGCGCGCGCAGTGGTTTCAATTCCCAGCAAATTCACGGATGTGTTGAACACAATAAACGCGATGATCCACAGTGATTGTGGAATTTGCGGAATTATTGAACGCATCGCGACCGCGCCAATTACGTAGCAGAGTGTTGGGATGAGCAGGTAATCGAGGAGAATTGCCCATCCCGCAAGAAAGCCGGCCGTTGGTGAAAGCCCGCGCCCCGCGTACGCGTACACCGAGCCGGCAATCGGAAACGCGCGCGACATTTCGCGGTAGCTGAGTGCGGTGAACACCATGGCAATCAGACCGATTACGTAGGTGAGCGGCACCATGCCTTTCGACGCGTTGAACACGATGCCGAAAATTCCGAACGGTGCAATTGGAACGATGAATACCAGACCGTACACGAGCAGATCGACGAGAGTCAGGCTGCGTTTGAGTTCAGCGCCGTAGCCGAATTCGGATAATTTCTCCGCGCCTGCGCCTTCAGTACGCGACGTTTCCGGCGATGTCATGCGCGTTCGTGTTGGTTGAGGAAGCGATTGACTAGTTCCATGTACGCATCGCGCTCCTCGATGTGTGGTACGTGACTCGAGTTGTCGAAGATGTGCCACTCGACGTTGGGAATGTTGTCGGCGAATGGTTGAATGGTCGATGGCGCGGCTTCGTCGTATCGCCCCGAGATGAGCAGCGTTGGCACGTTGATGTTGTGTACGGTGTCGACAACGCTCCACGTTTTGAGCGTTCCGATGACATGAAACTCACTCGGCCCGTTCATTGTGTGGTAAACCGTTGGGTCCTCGGCCATCGCTTGAAACGTGCGCGCCAATTCCGGCGGATGCGGCACAACTCGGCACACGTGTTTCGCGTAGAACACATTCATCGCGTCGACATACTCGACGGACTCTGTTGTGCCGGCGGCTTCGTGTTTCGTGAGTGTGTCTTGCACGTCCTGCGGAA
>JBDUAX010000028.1:0-18975 GCA_040004455.1 Gemmatimonadaceae bacterium | reverse complement strand
GCGATTGCTTGAACAAACAACTCGGCAACGTTGCAACGCGAAACAGCTGCCGCGGTCCATGGTCGCAATCACTCAACTTGCAATGGCGTCCGCCGCTTCCCGCCAAGATTTACGGCCATCGCATGACGACCAACGTCTATTTCGAAAATCCGCTGGGTGGTCTCGATCAGCTGGTGCACGGCGAAAACAACTTGCACGGTTGGGGTTCGACCGCCACGCCAGATGCAACGCTCCTCGTCGCTCGCGGATTCGATGCAGCGAACAAGAAATTCCGGTACGACGTGAATCCGCGTTTCGGCGACACGCGCGGTGCGCGCACACTGTTGCGCACGCCGTTCCGCATTTCAATCGACTTCTCCCTCGACTTATCGACTGACTACGACTTGCAGCAGTTGCGTCGTGCACTGGAACCGCAGAAGATCGCGAAAAATACGTGGGAACGTCGCTCGCTCGATTCCATGGCCGCTTTCTACATCACCAACACGTCGGACATTCACAAGATGTTGCTGGCAGAATCGGATTCGTTGTTCCTTACCAAAACGCAAATCGCCAGGCTCAAAGCCAACGATTCAACCTTCTCAGTTGCCGTGCGCGAGATTTACCGCCCACTCGCCGAATATCTCGTCGCAATTCCGGACGGCCAAACCAGCGAGGCCGCGCTCAAGCGTGTTGCTGAAGCACAAAAGGCCTATTGGAAACTATTTTGGCAACAACCCGAGATTGCAGACGCCGCGATCACGCCAACACAACGGGAACTTGTGGCGACACTCAAGAACATGATGTCGACACCAATGAAGGACCGCGAGCAATCGCAATGGTATTTTGGCTACAACGTCACGGTAAAGTAGCCGATTTATCGCAATTTCATTGGGAAAACCCAAAGCGGTTGATCAGCGAGCCACAGCTGATCAACCGCTTGTCATTTGCGCATCAAGTGTTTGCTTTGCTTATCTTAGCCGGCGTAGCAATACGTACAACCCACTTCCTGCGCTCGCCCGACCGCCATCACACCACTGGGCACAATCTGAACACCGGGAATGAGCCCTGCTTTCCATTCGGCGTATGCTGCTTCAGGCTTCATCTTCATTTCCGCAGCGGCCATTCCCGATAACACCGTCATGGCGACGTTACATGCGCCAATGATTGCACCTTGTGCGAACATCTTTTCCATCGCCGCATCCATGTTCAGCATATCGCCGGGCTTTGGATGAAAAAACACGTTTCGAGTGGCGGGCGCTTTCGTGGCAGGATCCATGAAGCCAATCATCTTGCCAATGTTGTACTTCGCCCACACGGCACTGTTCAACGCCATGGGCATTCCGAAATGGCGAGCGATGATAATTGCGCCGACATCTGTCGGTTGCAATTTGTATGTTGCTGCCATTGTACCCATGTAAGCGCTCGCAAACATCAACGGAAATCCACCATTGACGCTGGCGCCATCAAATACTTGTTTGTGCTTCTTGCCGGCGAGGCCTTTTAGCCACGGCTCGTCGTCGGCAATCGTGAATTCATTTGCCATTGCGTTCGCGGGTTGCGCGAAAAGTGAAGTGGCAGCGAGTGCGACACTGCCTTTGGCCAATCGACTAAGGAAACTGCGCCGCGGAGAGTCATTGCGGTTGTCCGATTCGCCTTCATTGAACAGTGACATGCGTCCTCTTGAGGTGGATGAGTCTGCGAACATACGCGTCTCTTGCTCTGTCGTCTAGCGCGGCGATGTTGACAGTCGCTCCAATCAGATGTTGGCAGTTGTGTCGGCCAGACGTTGGTGCGTATTTGTGTGATGCCCACCACATCGCAGGATTTTGCCGGCCGAGTTGCCATTGTAACCGGAGCAGCGCGCGGACTTGGGCGCGCGGCGGCGACACGGCTTTACGAACGCGGCGCTTCTGTTGCAGTCAATGTGCGCGACGACGATCGCGCGAATGAAGTGGTCGCATCGCTCGGTGAGCGCGCGCTCGCGGTCGCCGGCGACATTGCTGCCGACGGCGTGGCCGAAGACATTGTGCGACGCACGGTTGAGCGGTTTGGTCGCGTTGACATTCTCGTGAATAACGCCGCGTTGGCCAAGTCCACGCGCTTTCCCGATTTGAGTGTCGAGGAGTTTCGATTGGCGCTCGAAGTGAACATGCTCGCGCCGTTCCAACTGATGAAGGCAGCGCTGCCGCACATGAGGGCGCAGAAGTACGGTCGCGTTATCAATATTTCGTCAACGGCTGGGCGCATGGTGAGCACGTTGGGTGGCGCACACTACACCGCATCAAAAACCGGATTGCTCGGACTCACACGTGCGGCGGCGAAAGAACTCGGCAAGTTCGGCATCACGGTGAACGGCATTTGCCCCGGTATGATCGATACCGAGCTCACGCATGAGAACGCAACGCCCGAGCGCCTGGCGCAGATTGCGGCCGGCTTTCCGGTCGGTCGTCTGGGAACCGCTCGCGAAGTTGCTGACGTGATTTGCTTCGCGGCATCCGAAGCCGCGGGGTACATTACCGGCGCCGCGTTCGACATCAATGGTGGTGATTTGATGATGTAGCCGCGTTGTGGTAACGATGCAATTTGGAAAATAGTTCTTCGCTTGCTTCACCCCCGCCCAAAGCTCCGAACTTCTATTTGATGCCTCACGAAACCGCGCTTCTCTATAATCTGGCCGCTGCATTTGCCGTCGCGTTCGTGTTCGGATACATCGCCTCGCGGCTGAAGTTGCCGCCACTGGCCGGTTATTTGTTGGCGGGCGTCGCACTTGGCCCGCATTCGCCTGCATTTGTCGGCGATGTGGAGATGGCGGGCCAACTCGCGGAAATCGGTGTTGTACTGCTGATGTTCGGCGTTGGTTTGCATTTTTCGCCGAGCGATCTCATGCGAGTGAAACGCGTGGCTTTGCCTGGTGGATTGTTGCAGATGGGAGTCGCGACGCTGCTCGGTGTGTGGCTTGCCAAAACATTCGGCTGGGATTTGCCAGCGGCAATTGTATTTGGAATCGCGTTGTCGGTTGCGAGCACTGTTGTTGTATTGCGTGTGCTTGAATCGCGCGGCGATTTGGACTCGGCCGACGGTCGCGTTGTTGTTGGCTGGCTGGTTGTGCAGGACCTCGGCGTTGTGTTGGTTCTCGTATTGTTGCCCGCAATTTTGAGTGCCGCGGGCGCGCCTTCTGCGGTTCAGGGACTGCCGAGCGGAAATTTGGCGTGGACAATTACACTGACTTTGCTCAAAGTTGCCGCGTTTATCGTGTTGATGGGCCTCGTGGGGCGTCGAGCGGTGCCGTGGTTGCTGACGCACGTGGCGAGGACCGGTTCTCGCGAGTTGTTCACACTTTCGGTACTGGTTGTTGCACTCGGCATTGCAGTGGGCGCTGCATCATTGTTTGGAGTGTCATTTGCATTGGGCGCGTTCGTTGCCGGAGTAGTCATCAGCGAATCGGATCTGAGTTATCGCGCTGGCTCCGACGCATTGCCAATGCAGGACGCCTTCGCGGTTTTGTTTTTTGTGTCGGTCGGCATGTTGCTCGATCCAAACGTGTTTCTCACGAATCCTTTGCGAATTGCAGCCACGGTTGGCATTGTTGTTCTTGGAAATTCGGTTGTGGCCGCAATTTTGTTGGTGCTGTACCGCCAGTCACTTGGCACGGCGCTCCGGCTGGGAGCGAGTCTCGGACAGATCGGTGAATTCTCATTCATCCTGGCCGGACTCGGCGTTTCAATTGGAGTTCTGCCAGAATTAGGACGCAGTTTTATTCTGGCCACAGCGTTTGTTACGATCGTTGCCAATCCGCTGCTGTTCGCTATTGTGAACGGAATTGGAAATTGGTTGAACAACCATTCGAGAATTGCTGACTTACTTGAGCGTCAAAAAGCGCCGCGCATGATCGCCACCAACCTGTACGTCGCGCAGCCGGTTAACCACGCGATCATTGTTGGATACGGTCGCGTTGGTCGCACAATTGGTGATGCACTTACGCGCGCGAAAAAGCCGTTCGTAGCAATCGAGCAGGACCGTCGCACCGTTGAAGCCATGCGAACGCTCGACGTTGTGACAGTGTACGGTGATGCTACGCGTCACGGTATTTTGGATTTGGCGAGTCCCGACCTGGCGACAGTCCTTATTATCGCGGTGCCCGATCCGTTTCATGCGCGGCATGTGATTGAGCTCGCGCGCAAGAAGAATCCGGGCATCGATATTGTCGTTCGCACGCATAGCGATCAGGCGCAGGAGTTGTTTGACTCGATGGGCGTGCGCAAGTCGATTATGGGGGAGCGCGAACTCGCGTTTGGCATGGCGCTTCTGAGTCTCCAGTCGCTGGGACTGCGAGAGGACAAGGCCGATTTGATTGTTTCAACTTTGCGTGGCGGGGACCGCATGCCGACCAAGGAATTCAGCGCATTGATGCCACGCCCAAGACCGGACGGCCGTTCATGAAGGAAAGCACTCGCGTTCTCATCGCGCTCGGTGTTGCCGTTGTTGGTGGGTCACTGATTGGCGCCTCGGGCAACGCGTTGCTTATCAGTGCGGCGGACACAATTGCTCCCGTGGGCACAATGTGGGTCAATGCGATTCGCATGACGGTGATTCCGCTGGTGGTTTCGTTGCTGATAACCGGTGTGTCGTCAGTGTCGGACGTGAAATCGGTCGGGCGATTGGGCGGACGCAGTTTGCTCACATTCGTCGTGCTGTCGTCGGTGCTCGCGCTGATTTTCATTCCCCTTGCTCCAATTGCCTTCAGGGTTTTGCCGACTGGTGCGGGTGCGCAGGTATTGCCCGAAGGTGCGATGGAAGCAGCGAAATCCGTGGCATCCTCGGGTCAGGTGCAGACACTGTCTTCGTGGTTAACGTCCCTTATTCCAACAAACCCCATTGCAGCGGCAGCGAATGGTCAAATACTGCCACTTATTCTGTTCACGGTGTTGCTCGCGCTTGCGATTTCTCAAAGCGGAGAATCGACGCGCGTTACGCTGGTAACATTTTTCAAAGCGTTGAGTGAAGCGATGCTCACGTTGGTGCGATGGGTGGTGTTACTCGCGCCGATTGGTGTATTTGCACTCGTGCTGCCTCTGGCGACGCACGTTGGCGCTGCCCTGGCCGGCGCGATTGGTTTCTACATTCTGGCGTACTCGCTGGGTTGCCTCATTGTGATTCCGCTGTCGTACGTTGTGGTCGCAGTGTTCGGCGGTGTGTCAATCAAAAAATTTGCGCGCGCCGCATTCCCCGCGCAGTTGATTGCGTTCAGTTCCAGTTCATCAATTGCGTCGCTGCCCGCGTTGGTAGAGAGCGCAGAAACGTTGGAGTTGCCGCCAAGTGTGACGGGATTTGTTTTGCCATTGGCGGTTTCCACCTTCAAGTTCGCAGGACCAGTTTCGTGGACCGTTGGCGCGCTGTTTGTCAGTTGGTTTTACGGAGTGCCGTTGCACGCGCGCGAATTGTCGATTATTGGCTTTGCCGCAGTGTTCCTGGCATTTGGCATTCCTGGAATTCCGCGCGGCGCGTTTGTGATGTTGGCGCCGTTGTACGCCGTCATTGGGCTGCCGGTCGAAGGGCTCGGCATTCTCATTGCGGTTGATGTCATTCCCGATACCTTTGCGACTGTGTTGAACGTCACGGGAGACCTGGTGGCAGCGACGTTGGTTGCGAAATCAGAAGCCGGGAAATCACAGTTAGCCCAATGAAATCATGAGCATCACGAACTGGTCGAAACAGCGGATTGTTGCACTTTGGATTGTCGGCGGGATGCTCGAATTCGTCATTGTGTTCGGGCCGGTGACGCTTGTCAGGTACATGGCGACCCACAATCAGCAGGTCATTCAAGCGATCAAGGTACAGGAAGACCGATACAAATTGGCAGACAGCGTGAACAAGGCATCAATGGCGGCGCAACGTGACACTGGCCAGGCCACGATCACCGCGTCCGGTGAAAAGCGCTACCCGATTGTGAGCGATGCCACTCCGCGGTTTATCGATGCCATTTCGAACGATCGAAAGCGCACTATTGGATTCTTTGCAATCGCGTTCATGCTCGGTGTTATCGGATTCATTCCGGTTTCGCTGATCGTCATTACGCTCAAGTGGCGAAATGCCCGACGAGTAAGCACAGAACACCTGCGGATGAACGTCGCTGATGCTTGAGCCAACGCACAAATGCGCGGTGCCTCGTTGAACCGCACGACGCTCATCGCATTTCCGATCGCGTTATTTCTGGCGTGGTGGATGTACGTCGTTACGCGCGCGGGAAACGGGCCTGGTTTTCAGATGAGCCGGGTATCGAACAACGCGATGTTTGCGGTATCGATTTTGGGGGTGGTGTATCTGGTGTTCGTGGTGATTGCGCTGTTCGTATTGTATTTCGGCAATGTGCGCGGGCAGAATGTGAGTGCGGGAAGCGTGTTGATGCCGGCGCTTGTGAAGTTTGCCGTGTGCTTCGTGCTGGCTATCGCGCTGAGTATTCCGATGGGGGAATGGTTTTGCTCAGCCGATGAACGCGCGTTTCGCAACGAAACGCAGGCGTTCCTGAAAACAGCAGAACCCAATTCGGTAACGCACGATTTGCGCCTCTACTCACGGGTTCGCTGGTGGCCGGCGAGTTCGCAGCAGCTGGTCAGTGACCTACCGAAAGAGAAGTAGCGCCGCGATAAACCGAGGCCGGCTGCGGGCTTAGCCCCTGTTCACCGTGCCGGACTCGTGACGTTTGGCGCCTCTCAATCGACTATCTTAACCAAGCTGGTCTTTCTCAAGGTCGACGTAACTCCCGAACTCGCGGCATGGCCCGAATCCTGACAATCGTTGGTGCACGTCCCCAGTTCATCAAGGCAGCGGCCGTCAGCCATGTATTGCGGCGCCAGCACGATGAGCAACTTGTGCATACCGGACAGCACTACGATGACAACATGTCCGCGCTCTTTTTTCGCCAGCTCGGCATTCCGGAACCGAACCATCACCTGGATATAGGCTCGGGTGCGCACGGGCGGCAAACCGGGCGCATGATGGAAGCGATCGAGAAGTTGATGCTCGATGACCGGCCGGATTGGATGCTGCTGTACGGCGACACGAACTCCACGCTCGCGGGCGCGCTAGTTGCCGCAAAGCTCGATGTACCAGTGGCGCACGTTGAAGCCGGACTCAGAAGCTTCAATCGGCAAATGCCCGAAGAAATAAATCGCGTGCTCACCGATCACGTGTCGACGCTGCTCTTCTGCCCTTCGAATGTGGCCGTTGCGAATCTCGCCGCCGAAGGACTGACCAAGGGCGTTTACGATGTCGGCGATGTGATGGCCGACAGCCTGCAACTCGCCGCAGCCAATGCAGTGCAAGGTGAAACTGTCGTTCAGCGCCTTGGGCTTGAAGTGGGTGGTTACGCGCTCGTGACCGTACATCGTGCCGAAAACACCGACATCCCGGAGCGCCTGCAGGCGATCGTCGACGCGATCAACGCAATGCCGTTCCCTGTGATATTTCCGGTGCATCCGCGAACACGCGCCGCACTCACGGCTAAAGGCCTGGAATTCCGCGCGCATGTCCGTTTGCTGGAACCGCAGGGATACGTCGACATGGTGGCGCTGCTCGCAGGCGCACGAGTTGTCTGCACCGATTCCGGCGGCTTGCAAAAAGAGGCGTACTGGCTGGCCACGCCCTGTGTCACTCTGCGAACCGAAACTGAGTGGGTAGAGACCGTAACCTACGGATGGAACGTTCTGGCCCCGCCATCAGTAGCGAACATCGTGGAGATGGCCGTCAATGCGACAGCGCCGGCAACTCGTCCAGAGCTCTACGGCGAAGGTGGCGCCAGCGAACGAATTGCCGAGATCATTGGTGCCTTCGCGTGAAACGTGAGTCATTTCTGCGAAGCGAATAAGTGCGCGTATTGATCGTGTCATTCGCGTTTCCGCCCAGTCAGATTATCGGCGCGATGCGTGTCAGCAAAACTGCCAAATTTCTTCACCGCTTCGGGCACGAAGTGCGAGTGATTGCGGGGCTCAACCAGCCTTACCCGATGGGCGCGCGTCTGGAAATTCCCGCTGAACACGTGAGCTATACCCCGTGGCTCGACGTGGATGTGCCCTATCAGCGCACATTGAGCACCCTGCAGGCCGCGCGTCGCGCACTCAAGCGCAAGAGCAGTGTTCCCGACGGAGCCGCTGGAGTGGAGTCAGCGTGGCAGCGACTCCACGGCACAAGCAGCGAGGCTAAAAACTCCCGCACGCTTTCAGAGCGCGTGCGCTTCGCGTATCAGGACCTCATACATGTACCTGATTCAAGTATTGGATGGTATCGATCGGCCGTGCGCGAAGGGCGAAGAGTTATCAAGGAGTTTCAACCCGACGTGATCTTCGCGAGTGCCTCGCCAACAACTTGCCTACTCGTTGCGCGCAAGCTCAGTCGCGAAAGTGGAATACCCTGGGTTGGCGAACTGCGCGACTTGTGGGCCGATAATCATTACGGCAACAGTTCACGGATTCGACATTCGGTTGATCAGTGGCTTGAACGTCGCACGTTGAGCTCCGCTGCAGCAGTCGTAACGGTATCAGAACCGCTTGCGGAGTCGTTACGCGCGAAATACGACGCACCGGTTTCTGTAGTGCTCAATGGGTTTGATGTCGACGACATCAACGACAACGCGCAAACCACAGCCGAACAAACGATCAGCAAACTCGAAGGTGCCACGAAACCAAAATTGGAATTGCTGCATTGTGGAACTGTTCTCGCACAGCGAGACCCTTCTCCGCTTTTCGATGCTCTCAAGTTGATGGGTGAAGACGGCCGCAATGTTATCGTTCGTTTTCTTGGCGGCATGTCACCCGAAATGCGAAATCACCTGCAGACACTTGCGGCAGCACGCGGGGTTGCCAACCAGTTGCAGTTTGTCGCCATGGTACCGCACGCTGAAGCTGTAAGACTTCAAAGAGAAGCCGACGTGTTGCTGTTGCTGACATGGAACAACCCACTCGAACGCGGTGTGTACACCGGAAAATTGTTCGAGTACATCGGCGCGAAGCGACCAATACTTTCCGTAGGACTCGCGGACGGAGTCGCAGCAGACCTCATTCGTAATCGTAAATTTGGTTTCGCGAGCGACAATGCGGAAAAAATCGCGATCCAGCTCGCCAGTTGGCTTGCAGAAAAACGAACGCAGGGACTGTTGCCTGCGCCGAAGTCAGACGACGTGCAGGAGTTTACGCGCGAGGCACAAACTCGCGTTCTTGAGCGCGTGCTGCAGGACGCAGTTGCGCGATCAATCACGCATCGACTACAGGCTTAACTATGTGCGGCATCGCTGGAATTGTGTTGCCGTCCAACGGCACTGTAACTGCCGCCGAGCTGAGCTCGATAAGCCAGGCAATTCATCATCGCGGACCCGACGACGTCGGCTTCCTCGGCTGGCGACGTGGCACGGCTGCAATTCGCTCGCGGAGTTCGGAAGACGCGGGTGGAGGACAAGTCGGTTTCGTGCATCGCCGGCTCTCCATTCTCGATCTCTCTCCACTCGGCTGGCAACCGATGTGCAGCAAGGATGGCCGTTGGCAAATTGTTTTCAATGGCGAGATCTACAACTACATCGAACTGCGCGAAGAATTGCAGCGCGCGGGGGATGTGTTCGAGTCGCACAGCGATACTGAAGTGATGCTCGCTGCCCTGGTGCGTTGGGGGGAAGCAGCAATTGGACGATTGGTCGGAATGTTTGCATTTGCGCTGCTCGATACGATTGAAGGAAAATTGTTGCTCGCGCGCGATCCGTTTGGAATCAAACCCCTGTTCTGGACGCAGCGCCGAGGGGGCATTGCGTTCGCTTCAGAATTGAAAGGACTTCTCGTGCTCGACGGAATTTCCAGAGAAGCTGATGCAACGCAGTTGTATGATTATCTGGCGTTCGGCGAAACTGATTATGACGACCGCACTTTTCTGAAAGACGTACATCAACTTGAGGGTGGACATCTGCTGCGTATTCGCGTGGGAGAACAAGTTCACGTAGAGCAACCGGTTGCATACTGGCAGCTCAAGACCGATACCGAAGTCGATCTGTCATTTCCGGAAGCCGTGGCCGCTGTGCGTGCGTCGTTCATTCGCAACGTCGAACTGCATTTGCGAAGCGACGTGCCAGTTGGAGCAGCGTTATCTGGTGGAATCGATTCGTCCTCGATTGTGGGTTGCATGCGTTTTCTCGAACCCAAACTCGACCTGCACGCGTTCAGCTATTACGCCGAAGATGAACGCCTCAACGAATCGCGTTGGATTGAACAGGTTACCAAAGTCACGGGCGCGCGAGGACACGTTGTGCGACTCGCCGGAGAGACGCTTATCAGCACTCTCGAAAAAGTGATGAAGGCGCAGGATGAGCCGTTCACAACCACCAGCATTGCAGCGCAGTATCTGGTATTTCAGAGCGCCGCGAATGCGGGCGTTCGCGTAATGCTCGACGGACAAGGCGCTGATGAAATGCTCGGTGGCTATTCCACGTTTTACGGTCCGGTCGTCGCCCAGCTTGTGCGATCGGGGCGACTGCTCACCGCGGGTTCGTTGTGGCGATCGTTGGCGGCCGGTAGTCAGAATGATCGCAGTCAGGTCAGCCGATACGTCGCCAAAACGTTTATACCACGAGCAATGAAGCGACAACTGAGCGGCTTCGGTGATCGCGCCGGCGCGCCGTTCTGGATGGATGCCAATTGGTTTGCGCAACGCGGCGTAACGGGCGCACATCGCCCGCGTATTGGCGATCCATTTCTTCGCGGACAACTCGCGCGCGCGCTCACGGGAAGTTTGCGACAACTGTTGCGCTACGAAGATCGCAACTCAATGGCGCACTCGGTTGAGAGCCGCGTACCATTTCTCACCCCTGACTTTGCGAACCTGGTGCTGTCGTTGCCAGCCGAGTATGTGGTGGATGCACGCGGCACCCGAAAAGCAGTGTTTCGCGAGGCCATGCGCGGACTTGTTCCTGATGAGATCCTCGATCGGCGCGACAAGTTGGGATTTCAAACCCCCGAAGCCGACCTTTTGGCGTCGGTGGCACCGTGGTCGGCGGAGCGCCTCAAGCGCCCTACCGGAGCTGAGTTTGCGCCCGTACTGAGTGCGCACCGCGCTGCCGCTATCGACGGGTTGGCACGAAGTAGGGCTGCTCCCGCTTCCCTGCCGCTCTGGCGCTGGCTCAGCACCCTGGAATGGATGCAGTCCAGCGGCGTGCAGTTAGGTTAGCCCTGCCACTGTTGCAAATTGCCAAACTATGCATTCGTTCGTCTGAAACGCGAGTGGAACAGATCGTTTGCCTCTTCATAGACAGCCCTACAGACCGGATAACAGGATCATGGCCTCACCTATTCCCGCCAACGAACCGATTCGCATTGCGCTCGTCGGATGCGGACGCATCAGCAAGAATCACTTTGACGTCATCTCGCGCCTGAGCGATCTGAAGCTGGTTTCCGTTTGCGACAACGTCGAAGATCGCGCTCGACTAGCTGGTGAGGAAAAGGGGGTGCCCTGGTTCACGAGCCTCGAAACGATGCTGGCCGAAGTGCCATCTGATGCAGTCATCGTCGCAACGCCAAGTGGTGTGCATCCACAACATGGCATGATGGCAGCGCGCGCCGGGCGACATGTGATTTCGGAAAAGCCGATGGCGATTTCGCTGGCGTCGGCCGACGCATTGGTGCAGGCGTGTGACGACAACAATGTCAAACTGTTTGTGGTCAAGCAGAATCGTCTGAATCCCACGATTCAGCTCTTGAAGCGCGCGATCGACAAGGGACGTTTCGGACGCATCTACATGGCTAACTGCACGGTCAGATGGACACGTCCGCAGGACTATTACGATCAGGCGCCCTGGCGCGGTACGTGGGAATTTGACGGCGGTGCGTTCATGAATCAGGCCTCACACTATGTGGATCTGATTCAATGGATGATGGGCCCGGTGGAGAGTGTTATGGCGAAGACCGCGACACTCGCGCGCAACATCGAGGCCGAGGATACCGGCGTCGCCCTGCTGAAATTCCGTTCGGGTGCGCTTGGTGCCATCGAAGTCACCATGCTCACCTTTCCGCGAAACCTTGAGGGTTCAATCACGATCCTCGGCGAAAAGGGCACCGTGAAAATTGGCGGCACGGCCGTGAACAAGGTCGAGCACTGGCTCTTCGCGGATTATGACGACGACGACAAGTTGGTGGAGACAGCCAGCACCAATCCGACCTCCGTGTATGGGTTCGGCCACGAGCCGTACTATCGCAATGTCATTGCAGTGCTGCGCGGCCAGGCGATAGCTGACACCGACGGGCGCGCTGGCCGCAAATCACTCGAGTTGATACTCGGCATTTACGAATCGGCGAAGACGGGGCGCGAAGTGCCGCTGCCGCTGCGTACCAACCTGTAGTAGCTGTCTGAAGTATTGAGAATGCGGCTGTGGCCCCATGACACCGCTTGGTCGTCGTTGGTTTGCGCGCGCGTTTGACGTTGACAGCTGACGGCAGGCCTAACACCCCAATGCTGCGCAAGTGTGAAGAAGGCAAGTGATGCAGCCTCCGGCTTGCGCGTAGCGGCCGTAGATTCATCGCTCGGCCGCCTCACTCACATCGAATCCTGCAACGCATGCGAAGTCTGGTCGGAATACTCTGGGGGTTAGGCGGTGCCATCGCCGGTTTCATCATCGCTATGATCGGCGCCTCGATTTATGCCGGCCTAACCGACATGACAACTCGCGAGGGTGCCCGCGGCTATTTCACAATCGCAATTGGTTTGATCGGGGCGGTCATTGGCCTCATTGTGGGGTTGGTGCTGTACGCTCGATCGGCGCCCAGTGGAGAAGGGGCTGCATTCTTCAGTTGGGGCACGCTTGGATTCGTCGGACTCGTTGCCGCCATCGCGCTTTCGCTGTGGGCATTCATGCAACTGCGGGAAACGCCGCTCATGTACAGCGGGTCGCAGGCATCGCTCGAAATGGAGTTTCGCGTAAAGAGCGCCGACTTGCCCGCATCAGCCTCCGCCAACTGGCTGAATGTTGAAGTGCAAACGGCAAAGACGCGGCCGGAAGGAACGGTCAGTTGGTCATCCAGGCGCGTCGAAGGGGAATACACAATTATTCCGGTTTCGCAGGGCGCGCTGTATCGATCAGCAAGTCGCATGATTGTTGTGCGTGTTGGCGAGGAACAGGTTGAAGTGTTCTCGCCGCCAATGAAGCGAACGCCCGATCCGAAAGCCGATTGGAGCGCTTGGTATCCCGCAAAAGTTGTTGATCCGCCCTACGGGGTGACTCCGCCAGCGCCGCTCAAGTCGAAGCTGGAAATTCGATACAAGGTTACGATCTACGGCCAATAACGGCGTGCCCATGCGCTCGATAGTTCGACGATGAAGCGATTTCGTCTTCGCGTTCCGCACCGGACTACGGTGCTGGTAGTTCTCGTGGTTCTCTGCGTAACGTTGGTCCGACATTGATTGACGAAACACTTCGTTGTAACGCCGACTTCTTCCGAAAAAATTCCAATGAAAGGTGGAAAGGCAGACAAGACGCGCCGCAGTACGTCCAGCAAACTCGCTCATCCGCGTGGTGTTGCCGGCAAATTAAAAACGCAGGATCGCCCAGCGAACGTTGCACCAAAAAAAGGAAGCCGGAAACGACCGAACACGGGCGGAATTTCCTCCTCAGGCGAAGAGTAGACCTTGCGCATCAACCATCAGCGCAAGACTCATCGACTCCACTGTTTGATGCACCCACACATTTGAGAACGCGTAACTTTTGTGGGGGCGTAGTGGCTCAGGTTCAATGTTCGAAAAGGAGTTAGTGTCACAGAACATTCATGGAACCAGCGTCAGGCACTGTCAGACATCGATACAGGAAACCCTTGAATGAAAACGCTCGTGAAGTTGGCCGTGTCAACACTGTTCATGGCAGCTGGCATGGCGTGCGGTCGATCGTCGTTCGCGCAAGGTGCAGCAACGAATCTGACGGGCGACCCGTTTACGATGGCGAGAGTGGCGCGTACAACTTCGACGCCCAATCGTACGAGTTCTGCGCCACAGACATTCACAGTCCTCCACACGAACGACATCCACGGCGACATCCGCGAGTTCGCCGTCGACACTGGCGATGCGACCTCGCAGACCGGCGATCCCGGGCGTTCATTTCAGCAATATCCGAAGGCGGGAATGATCGGTGGGTTCGCGCGCCTCGCGACCGCTGTTGCCGACGTACGGAGCGCACGAGGTGCGAACAATGTTTTGCTCGTCGATGCGGGTGATACATTCGGCGATCAGTTGCTGTCCAACATCACGCGCGGCGAGTCGACAGCGCGACTCCTCGACGCCGTCGGCTACACGTTCATGGCGCTCGGCAACCACGATTACGAGTACACGTCCGACAATACAATTCGGCTGCAAACGCTCGTCACATTTCCAATGCGTGCAGCGAACGCAATTGTGCACGCGACGGGACAACCCTTCCTCGGCAATCCAACACTGGTTGTTACTGCAGGTGGCGTTCGTGTTGGCCTGCTCGCGCTGACGTATCACAACACCGATCAAACGGGCAACAAAGACAACACGAAGGAGCTTGAATTTCAGAATGGCCTTGAGGTCGCGCGAAAATATTTGCCCGAGCTCCGGCAACGCGCCGATGTCATTATCGTAGTGTCGCATCAGGGAACCGCCGTTGACAGTCTGCTGGCAGCGCGCGTTCGGGGAATTGACATCATCATCGGCGGACATTCGCACGATCGCATTGCCCCACCGCGAAAAATTGGCGACACATGGATGGTGCAAGCGCTCTCGGACGCATCAGCACTCGGCGAACTCACGGTGACTGTAGACAGCGGACATATATCGCGCGTTGTCGGAGCGGTGCATGAATTGTATGCTGATCAATACAAACCAAACACGCGAATAGTCGCGATGATTGACAGCATCCGCGCGCCGTACCGCGACACACTGAATGCAGTGATCGCAACCGCAACGTCGCGCATTGGTCGTCAATACAAATCGGAGAGTCCCATCGATATGATGGCTGCCGAGTTGCTGCGTGAGTACGGTCAGGCCGAGGTTGCGTTTTTGCCGGGGCTGGGCTTTGGTGTCACCATTCAACCAGGTGCCATTACTCGTGAGATGTTGTTCAATATGTTTCCGCATCCGACGAGCGTAGTGCATGAGCGCCTCACCGGCGCGCAAATTCTGGCGGTGCTGGAGCAGAGCGCGACAAATTTGCGGCCGGCCGACGACCTCGATCGCGTTGGCGGACTCGTGCAAACTGCAGGCATCCGCTGGACAATCGATCTTACCAAGCCGATTCAGCATCGCATTCGTGGCGTTTTCGTAGGCAGTCAGCCAATCGAGACGGGGCGCAGCTACACCGTGATGACAAATGGCGGACTGTTGCAAGGCACGCATCGACAAACTGTCTTCGCACAGGGAACTGACATTGTGAAGGATGTGCAACCGTTCGCGGCGTTTCTGGAAGGTGCATTGCGCTCACGCGGGACTGTGCGCGCCCCGCAACCTGGTGCAATCACATTGCTGCGATGAGGCGCTTCGGTGTCACGCGCAGTAGTTTTTGGTGTGTGTAAGTCAGACCTTTCCGATTCGATCGTCGCAGGCATCAGGCAGACTTTTCTCACCTGGATTCACTCATGGCTGGCAATCAACATTCCGGTGACGCATCGTTTGCGCGCCGCGGCTTTCTGGGGAGACTCGTGGCTGGCGCGGCCACGCTGCTTGCAGCCAATCCCGCGACGCGACTTCTCAACGCGCAGCCGGTCGCGCAGGGTGAGGAATGGATGAAGGCGTTGACCGCGCCGCATCGCACAGTGTTCGACACGTCGGCGCACAAGAACGGAAAGCCACTTGGGCAGCTCAAGAACCATCTCGATGCGTGGCGCGATGCGTTCAAGACGCCAGAGAAAGATGTGAACATGGTTGTTGGTGTTCACGGCGATGCCGCACCGTTTGTTCTCAACGACGCGCTGTGGTTGCGTTACAAGATTGGTCAATCGTACGAAGTAGCTGATGGTGGCACGAAGAGCCCGGCAACGCGCAATGTATTTACGTCAGCGCACGCGGCAGCTGCTGGTCTCGTGACGGCCGAACAATCAATTGAAGCACTTCAGCAGCGCGGCGTAAAATTCATTGTGTGCATGAATACCATTGCGAACATGACCAGGAAGCTTGTTGCCGATGGCATGGGTACGAGCGATGAAATTCGCGCTGCAATTATGGGCGGCTTACTTTCCGGCGTGATGATTGTTCCGGCGATGAACGTTGCGTTGACGCAGTTGCAGGAACACGGTTTGAAATATCAGAAACTCGCGGGGTGATTGGAGGGCCGAACCTTTGCAGGTCGTGCGATGCACGCTGTTGCTTGCTGTGGCAACCCGGGGATAATTTGCTTCCCACCGACGTCTGCTTGTTACATTCGTTCACAGGACGATTCAATGCTGAAGACATTCGCTCGATTTCTGGCGCTCAGCGTGTTGGCGTCCGTTACACTGCAACAACCCGCGCACGCGCAGCGTCCAGCGTCATCAACGCGCGCAAGCGGGCTGCAGAACTTGCTCGACGCGGAACTGTCGCGCTTTCCCGCAAAAACCGGTGTGTGGGTGAAAAATCTCACCACCGGAGAAGAAGCATCAGTGCGTGCGGATGACACGTTCAATACCGCCAGTGTCATCAAAATTCCGGTGCTTGTTCTCGCGATGCAGATGGCGGATAAAGCACAACTGAATCTCAGTGAACGCTATACCATCACTGCGGCCGATTTGCGCGGTGGCACGGGCATTTTTCGGTTGAATGATCCGGGTTTGCAACCAACGCTGCGCGACGTCCTGATGCAAATGATCATCACCAGCGACAACACGGCCACCGATATCGCCATTGCCAAAGTGGGTGGTGTTGAGCGGGTGAATGCGTGGCTTAAAGCAAGCGGCTACGGCAAGGAGATGAAGTTGGGAATGACCACCGGTGAACTGTTCGCGAAATACGCCACGCTTGCAGCCGGCGCAATCAGCAACGACAAAACAAATAACGACCGTTCGTTTTGGTTGGGCGAAATGACACCCCGTGCAACTGGTCGCATGCTCGAATCGATTCAACGATGCGGCGATGGTTCGGCAACCGCACCCTTCATTGCTGAAAAACTTTCGTGCGTAGCCATGATGCGCATGTTGCGAGGACAACAAGCTGGTGCGAGACGGCTCCCGCACTATCTGAACGTTGCGGTCGCACACAAGACCGGCGACTTTCCACCGGTGCTCGCCAACGATGTCGGCATCATTTTTGCACGTTCCGGACCGATAGTGGTGTCGTTCTTTGCCAATGCCATAGAGGGTCCCTTCGCAGAAGCAGAAGATCGCATCGGCCGCATTGCGCAGTTAATCGTCGAATACTTCGACTCGGCAAAGTGAAAGGCGGAACGAGCGTCGACGCACGCCCTGAATCGAACTCTTCAGAAATTGATCTCGGGCCACTACTCGACGCCTTTGGCCAGGTACTGGCGGCCTACGGACAAGGCAGCTTCGATTTGCCGGGTCGTTCGGCCTCGGATGTTCTCGCTGAGCTTGAACCCTGGCGTCTGCATGC
This sequence comes from Gemmatimonadaceae bacterium, assembly GCA_040004455.1. Lineage (GTDB taxonomy): Bacteria > Gemmatimonadota > Gemmatimonadetes > Gemmatimonadales > Gemmatimonadaceae > Gemmatimonas. Next base: position 1,443 of record JBDUAX010000028.1, on the reverse strand, counting down.
GATGTTGGGAACTTCCGTTGCCAGCAACACGAGCGGAGCGGCAATTGGAGAACGAAATTTCAGCGGCGCAGCACGAGCCTTCGCGGAATCGCGTCGGGTAGAAAAGAAACTGGTTGAAACGGCACTCGCGGATTTGCGGGAATGTCTTTTCACGTGCGTCAATCGCGTTCACGCGGCAGCGCAGGCCGGACTTGAAGCGGACACCGCCACGGTTACGCAGATGAAACGCGTTGAACTCGCAATACAAGGGCTGGAAACTGGTTCCGTGAAAGACGAAGTGATGCGAGCGATTCACTCAATCGAGCAGATTTCGCGCACACGTCGCGAGCAACAACAGGCTTCGTTTGCTGCGTTGGCCGAGCGCGTTCAGTCGTTAGGCAAGGAGCTTGAGGAGGCACGCCGCGACAGCGAAACAGACGCGCTCACCGGACTTGGCAATCGCAAGCGATTTGAAGTCGCGATTGAACGCGCGTTGCTGCTGCACACGATTAGTCGAGCGCCGATTTCAATGCTGATGATGGATTTGGACGGACTGAAGAAGGTTAATGACACGCTCGGACATTCAGCGGGTGATGCTGCACTCGTGCGATTTGCCGATACCCTTTCGAAAATTTTTCTGCACGATTCGGACGAGCTCTGTCGCATTGGCGGCGACGAGTTTGTCGTGCTGCTTCCCGGCACCAACCGGAAACTCGCGGAACGCATGTCGAATCGTCTGGTGGATGCTGTTGCTGCGTTGAGACCCGCAGACGGAACAGACTCCGGCCGCTTTGGTGTGAGCGTCGGATATTCAGAAATGCAAATTGGCGAAGGTGTTTCGGCGTGGATGGCGCGGACAGATGCGGCATTGTATGAAGCGAAGGCCACTGGGCGCGGTCGCGCGATGGCGGCGTAATACGCATCCAACTCGATAGCCGGCAAACATGATCGCCGGTCGTCAATCAAATCATGCGTCGGTCGGCAGAGAATCGTTGCGAATAATCTGCGCCAACACCCCTCGAGCTTGAGCAATGGTGTGACACACACTGACGCCGGGCCGCTCGAGTTCGTCCTGCAAGCGCACTGCCGTTGCACCACCCGCAACAATCGGCACTCCTGACGGCAGCGCGGAGCGCACCGCTCGCACTTCGCGCACCGCGTGTGACGCGTCGCGAGGATGCACAAGGCTCAGTGCAACGGCGCGCACACCATGCGCTGCCATCACAAGATCATCTGCCGGAACGTCGGCGCCGAGAAAGAGAATGCTCCAGCCGTCTAGCGCGGCAGCGGCGGCAATGAGCGCGGCGCCAACGACGTGTTGCTCGCCCGCGGGTGTGGCGACCAGCAGGCGCGGTGCTCCCGGTGTTTCCGAAACTGAACGAATGGCTTCAAGGAGAATTGTGAGCACAATCGCCGACGCGAGATGCTCGTGCGGAATCGCGAGACTGCCGGCTGCCCACTCGT
>JBDUAX010000027.1:0-18979 GCA_040004455.1 Gemmatimonadaceae bacterium | reverse complement strand
CCGTTCCGCCATTCCCGGATCGTCCCGTCCCGCCAGCCACCTGTGAGCACCAGAAAGCGCGTGAACAAACCCCAGATATTTCGATTAACCGCGGCCTTGCTCCTGCCTCTCGCCGTCGCCTGTAAAGGCAAGGCCGATTCGGGGATGGCTTCGATGTCCGACACATCCAAGTCCATGCAGAGCATGTCGGGAATGTCCGGCATGGATGCGCCGGTCACCATTCCGGCCGGCGCGATTTACACCGCCGCCGATGTGCACTTCATGCAAGGCATGATTGCGCATCACGCGCAGGCAATTTACATGTCGCGCCTCGCAACCACGCGCACGATTGACGGTCATCTGCTCAAACTCGCGCAGAAAATCGATCAATCGCAGCGCGCGGAAATCAAGTTGATGCAGGAATGGTTGGTGGCGCACAATCAAATCGCGCCCGATACGAATTCCTACAAGACGACGATGATGGCGGGCATGCTGAACGCTGCACAGCTCAAGGAACTCGAAGACACGAAGGGTGATGCGTTTAACAAAGCGTATCTCACATACATGATTCAACATCACGAGGGCGCGCTCAAAATGGTGGATGACCTGCTTGCGTCACCCCTCGCGGCTCAGGATGTCGACGTTTCAGTGTTTGCCAATGATGTGCAGGTAGTACAGAGCGCCGAAATTGCCAAGATGCACCAACTGCTGGCTGACCTTTGAAAGAGGACTTTCGTCTGATGGGAATCACTCGTTTTGTTAGCGCGTCGCGCTCTGTTGCAATCGCGGTCGCGTGCGCTGTGTCTGTCACGTCGTTGCTGCACGCGCAGACGTATCCAACCGGCCCCGATCCGCGTAACGGATTGAAGTCGGGTATGTACGATGCCGGTGAAGCATCGAAAGGGATGAAGTTGTTGTCGTTTTCGAAGAAGCCGGCGGAGTTTGATAGCGCGAGTGGATTGACGTTCATCAACTCGGACATGGCCTTCAAAGGCAAGTATGTGTTTCAGGGAAATTTTTCGGGCTTCATGGTGTGGGATGTCAGCAATCCCGCGAAGCCGGTCCAGGTTTCTGTCTATCCATGCGTGACATCGCAGGGCGATCCGTCCATCTACGGCAACTTGCTCTTTATTTCCGCAGAAGGTGGCGGCAATCGCAACGATTGCGCCAAGGGCGGCGTGAAGGATCCAAAAGATCACATGGCCGGCGTGCGCATTTTCGACGTGAAGGACCCCGCGCATCCGAAGCTGATCAAGAATGTGCAGACGTGCAAAGGTTCACACACGCACACAATCGTACCAAGTCCTACTGACAAGAACGTTATTTACTTGTACGTGTCGGGCAGCCAGGGCGCTCGTCCCGAAACTGAACTCGCCGGATGTAAGACCACCGACGATCCCGCCGATACGCTGAATTCAATTTTCCGTCTCGATGTCATCAAGGTGCCGCTCAATGCACCAGCGAAAGCGGCAGTCGTAACTGGAGCGCGTATTTTCACCGGCATGATGCCAGCACCGCGTCGCGCTGGTGCGGGCGGTGGTGGTGGCCGTGGCGGTCGCGGTGGACGTGGTGGCGATTCAACTGCCGCACCGGTTGCACCACCAGTTCCCGTTGGTCCGAAAAATTGTCACGACGTAACTGCGTATCCGGAAATGCATTTGCTGGCCGGCGCGTGCGGCAGTTACGGATTGCTGGTTGATGTTTCGAATCCGGAAAAGCCGATTCGTCTCGATGCAGTTTCTGACACGAACTTCTCGCTGTGGCATACGGCCGTGTTCAGCAACGACGGCAAGAAAGTTGTGTTCACTGACGAATGGGGCGGCGGCACGCAGCCGATGTGTCAGGCCAACAGCATGATGGAAATGGGGGGCAACACTACGCTCACTATTGGCGCTGACAAGAAGTACAAGCAGCATGCGTATTTCAAATTGCCCACCGCACAAACCGCGCAGGAAAACTGCGTTTCGCATAACGGTGGCATCGTTCCGATTCCAGGGCGCGACGTCATGGTGCAGGGTTGGTATCAGGGTGGTATCGACGTTATCGATTTCTCTGACCCTGACAAACCGATCGAAGTTGGCTTCTTCGATCGCGGATCGGTTGATCCGCCACCAACGCAGCTCATCGATGCAGGTCCTCCAGCCAGTGCCGCAGGTGGTGGTCGTGGCGGCCCTCGTGGAACGACGGGCGGTTCATGGGGCGCGTATTACTACAACGGTGTCGTGTATTCGTCAGAACTCGCCCGTGGCTTTGACGTGCTTGAGTTGACGCCAAGCGATCATCTTTCGGCGAACGAAATTGCGGCCGCGAAGCTGGTGAAGTTCGACCAGTACAATCCGCAGAGCCAACCGAAACTGGTGTGGCCAGCGGCGTTCGTGGTAGTGCGTTCGTACCTCGATCAGCTTGTTCGCAACACGGGGCTGGCTGCCGCGCGCACGACTGAAATTGACGCTGCGTTGACTGCGGCCGAGAAGCAGACTGGTGCGGCGCGTAGGGCGTCGTTGACGAAGTTGGCGACGGCGGTTGATGCCGATGTTGCCAGCGCGAAAGACGGCCCGCGCGTGACGATGATGTCGGACGCCATCAAGAAGTTGGCGGCTGCGACGAAGTAAGTTCGAACCAGTAATTGCATTTGAGAATCGGATGCATGCGAAAGCGTGCATCCGATTTTTTTGTTTGTGCGTTGATTACTGATTGCAAGGATTTTCCGGAGTCAGTCAGTCTTCCACGGATTGTTCGCAAACACCGCCCACTCCGGCCACAACACGCGTCGCGGCATTTCAATGGCCGCAAAAATGGTCGCCGCAATGTCCTCGGCAAACAACTTGTTGGGATTGTTGCGACCAGTGCGCCCACCAAATTCCGTCTGCACTTCTGATGGACAAATGCACGCCACACGAATGCCATGTGGACGGAGCTCGGCCTGCCAACATTGCGTAATACCGCGCACTGCCCATTTGCTGCCACTGTACGACGTGCCACCTGCGCTTCCTTTCATGCCGGAGGTCGACGCGATGTTGAAAATGTCACCGCTGTTCTGCGCCTTCATCATGGGGGCAACACGATTGGTAATGTCGACCAGTCCGAACACATTCACGTCGAACATCGCCTTCATGGCATCGACATCCATGGCGCCGATTTCTCCGCGGTACGCGTAACCCGCGTTGTTCACCAACACGTCAATTCCGCCCATGTGCTGCTGACACGCTTCAACCGTGCGTGCGTTGTCTTCCGCGCTGGTTACGCTGGCGACAATTCCGTGTGCGCCGGTTGCTTTCGAGATCGCGTCAATGCGTCCGGCATCCCGGCCAGTGAACACAGCGTGATGGCCTGATTTGCGCGCATGTTCAACAACTGCGGCGCCAATTCCCTGGCTACCGCCAGTTACGAGAAAACGAAGTTGTGTCATCGGATTTGCGGGCGAAAGGGAATGTGCCAAAACAGGCTCCGATGCAATTGCACCGGAGCCTGCTTTGAATTTCTCCAATCGGCTAGCGCCGCGCAATTCTCCGGCGTGACGCAACTGCGACACCAACCAGTCCTGCCATCATCAAAGCGTACGAACTCGGCTCAGGCACGGTGCTTTGTGCGCCGATGAGTTGAATCGTCGACGTGGCATCGAGCGTCAGTCCCAGCCCTTCTCCATTGTTCGAAATGGTAGACGAGCTTACTCGCACCTTCACGTCATACGTTGCAGCGCTGATGCCGGCAAAATTGAACGTCAACGGCGCAAAAAACTCATTGAAGGCGTTGTTGCTGTACACCGGTGTCAAACCCAGCAAATTGCCGTTTAACAACACCGCAAATTGCATCGTGCTGTTGCCGGCAAGCGAGTTGGCAAGGTCGAGATTCAACTTGAGTGATGTAACCGTGGCGATGCCGCTGCCACCGATTGACTGATTCCAGAAATCACCCACGCTCAGCAGCACAGCGTCTGGACGATTGTTAAGCGTTCCCGCGCAGTAGGTTGGCAGGGAGGGGTTGGAGCAGGTGAAGCCCGCAACTCCAAACGTGGTGTTGAATGTTTGTGCGGTGGCGCTCGTTGGTGCGGCGAAGGAACACATTGCCGCCAGACCGAGTAGTCCTGTATTCCGGGACGCGCGCGCACGAATCGCGCGGAGTTTCTGTGTTATTTGCATTGACGGCGGGTTTGAGAAACCTTCTACAGTCGCTACTACGCCGTCCTGCAAATGCGCGCGTTTAGCAAGTTGTCGGAATGTGGCGCGAACGCACGCATTCACCACTGTCGGAAAAAAGACATACAGTTGTGGCGTTCGTGCCTCGCTTTTACGGCACCGCTGTCGTCGCGCCCGCCGCATCAACCAGGCGCGCACGAAAGCCCCATCCCCACGCGTGATCAGTTACTGCGAGCACCAATTTGTTGGCCCCGCGCTTGAGTGGCAATTCCACCGAACTATCTGTGCCCATAATGCGCCCGAGATCCGCCGACGCATACGGACGCGTGCCATCGAACACGCGTTTTCCATTCAGAAACACCGAAATGCCATCGCTGTAATTGAATTGCAACCCGGCTGTGTGATCGCTGTTTGCGTTCAGCGTGACGCTTGCCAACGCGAGCCCCCAGCCCGCGCCCCCCAATACGTTTTCGATTTGCGGACCCGCCGGATTTCCTACAATGCGCGACAGATTTACCAGGCCGTCCGTTTCTGCGTTGGCAACTATTCCTTCATTCACTGCGCGCAATTGTTCGGATGATAGTGCGCGTGGTGCAACGATGGTGTCGGGTGATGGCAATCTGTTTGAGACACGCCAACGCATAATTTGCCCCGACATTGCGGGCGCTGCTGCAATTGAAGCAAGGGGAAGATCAACGCGTGACGTTGCAGTGTAATTCGAATACGTAACGTTTGATGCAACGGGCGCGACCCAAACACCAACGATACCAGCCTTGCGATCGCGCTTCAATTCCGGAATGCGCAGTACGGCAGTCGTCGAATGATTCACGTACACGTCGGCGCGCGTGCCTGCGAAAACAATCTTCACGTGCAGCGGTTGATTGCGCGCGGATTGACTCTCTGGGATGTCGCCGAGGAATCCGTCTCCCGGGTAGAGTTGCCATGTTGGTTCGCCTTCGAAGACTGGTTGATACTGCAACCCACCCCAGCGACTGCTGTCTGCAACGAAGTAAATAATTTCGTAATCGGCGGTGTTCGCAACGCGAAAAGCAAAACCGGCGAATCCTGGTCCAACCGGTGCATTCACATCGGCTTCAATGGTTCCATCTGCGAGCGTGATGTCATCGCGTGTGGCCATTCCGCTCGCGATCGAAATTTGCGACGCGGTCGCCGTTGTGCCAGCAACAAGTTTCGCGCGTTGTGTGTTCCATTCGCCCTCGCGCGGGTGGGAAATGCCGACGAAAGCAAGTAGCGACAGGGCGATGGGCCTAGCAATCCGATGTGCAGACATGCGTTCCTCCAAATGGTGGCGACGGAACGGTGGCTTCGGATGACCTGGGTATAAAAAAGCAAAATAGGCGGCAGCCCAAGGCATCCAACGGCCAGGGCTCCGCCTACGATCGCGCCGCTCATGCACCTCAAAGTGAGGACCCTACGCTCGGCGCGGACAAACTGAATTGTTCACGACGATACGCATGCGCAGTGCGATCGTCAACGGTGCGGCGAACGAAAATAGTGACCGTTCAGCTCGTCCTCGAGAACGCCCGGGACCAGCGCACGTTTTGGCGTTACGAAATTCTTTTATTGACGGTTCGCCACAATTGCTGCGGGTTGGGCGTGCAACACGATGTCGAAAGTCGATCGTGTTTTTCCGTTTCGGAATGTCACGCCGCCGCGAGAAAATGCGATGCGATCGGGGTGACTGTTATCGCGTTCAGAAACGCACGACAACGCGATGATGCCGTACTTGCTGATTGATTGCACTTCGCCTGGATCGGAAATTCCGTTGGCGTTTGCATCGCGCCAGAGCGCCAGCCCTTCGAGTTCGTGCGCGGTGAGCTTTCCGTCGTGATTGTCGTCGAGTGAAGAGAGTGCGTTGTAACCGTTTGCCCAGAACATCCAGAAGGTGACGTTGCCGAATAGTTGCAGTGATGATGTGATATGGCCGGAATGTTTTGGGTCGTACACAAGCCACGCTGCGTTGCGGGTAATCCATGTCCAGTTGCGTTGCAGTCCGCTGCCATCGGCGTCGAACTTTACGCGTGCTCCCGAGCTTTCGACATTGCCAGCAGTCATGCCATCGCGCAATGGAATTGCAATTGGTGTGACTGTGCGCATTCTCATATGCTCAGTTTCAATTGTATCACGCAAGCGAGCAATTTCCCTGCGGTCTTTTACAGAATCCAGCAATGGAATCAGATAGCCCGCCGCTTCGGCGTGAATACCCAGCCCATCTTGTGTTGGTGGACTCTTGGCACTAGTCACTGCTCGTAGTTCCGTGATCGCCAATTTCTTGTTGTTTGTGTTCGACAACAGCCACGCGTAACCCAGGCGCGCAATAGTGTTTGTTGGATCTAATTTCAGCGCGCTTTGATAAAGAACAATTGCGGTATCGAGATGCGCGTGCGCCGTCTCCTTTGACGTCGGGTTTTTTGACGGCGGAATTTGCGAGAAAGGTACGTATCCAACGTCATGTCCAAACCAAACCGACATCGGTTCAATGGGATGCGCCGTCGGAAGCGTGTCCCCTGGCATTCTCAAGTAGTAGATTCTATCGCTGACAAGTGCTGGGACACTGTCCGAGCGCATTGACCACGACATCGCGTGCACCCGCGCCAAATTAACAATGAACTCAACGTTGTTCGGCTCTCGCGAAATAGCGGCACGCAGGTTGCGCGACAATCGCGCGAGCGGCACCTGGGCAACATCCTGTGACCAGTACATGGCTGCGGCCGACGCCGTGGCAACGAACGTCGCAGCGACCAATAGCATACTTGAGAATGGTATCCGTTTCATTGCTTCATCAGTAAATTGGTGGCGAGCATCAGTCTCAACTCAATTCAAAGGAGAGGTGGCGCGATGGGCAATGGTAACGTACCCCTCAACCGACGCCGCGTTCTGGCTCAGTGTGGTGCCAGCGCTTTACTCGCGCTTTTGGCGCCATTGAGTATTGGCGCCGCAAACGCACCGCTCTTCGATTACCCCGAACACACCGTTCGCGAGTTTCTCAAAATCCACTTCGCCGGCCTGCGCACATTCAACACAGCCGGAATCGACAAGAAAGATCGTCTGCTTACGCGTCGTTTTCGCGAACGCATTTACAAGTTCTTTGACAAAGTGAGAAAGTCGGAATCGTCGGTGCCGCTAGTTATCGATCCGTTCACCGGCAGTCAGGGCGCGACCAGCTATACCGTTGGCAACGCGAAGGTGCGGAGCGAGAAAGCCTGGGTGCCCGCGAACTTCAGCGATGGCCAGAGCCAGTGGACCATTACGTATCTCATGCGCAATGATCAGGAAAATCACGACAGCAGTTGGCGCATTGACGACATTCAGGATCGTCGGGGGATGCTTCTCACCGACGTAATGCGAAAGTAGGATTTGCACGGTAGATTCGAAGTGCTTGAGACATGATTTGCTCTTCACCCGATGGCAGCGAGACTACAATGAACCATACGCTTCGGCTACTCGCGTTTGTGGTTTGCGCTTCTTCAACTGTTGTGAGCGCGCAGACGGCGACTGATGCCAAACCTCCGGCGAAAGACATCTGGCCCGAGCGTGAAGCGACGATCGCGGTCGATGCGAAAACACCGCGCATTCGTATTGGAATTTGGGACAGTGGCGTCGACACAACGTTGTTCCCGTCGCGCATTGCACGCGATAAGTCGGGAAAGCTTATGGTGCGTGGCTATGACGCATTCAAGAAGCGGCAAGATACGCCGATGGAAGACATGCCGGCTGACCTCCTCGCTCGGCAAGACGAATTAAATGCGCTGACGATGGCGTTGGACGACCTTGATACGAAAGTTGATAGCCCAGGTGCTCGCGACTTGATGAAGCGTCAACTGACAATTTCAGCGAAGGAGCGTGATGCGATTTACGACGATGTGGACCGTTGGGGCGGTTACATCCACGGTTCAGCGGTCGCTGATGCGGCGTTGACCACACATCCTCGCGCCGAGTTGGTGATTGCGCGTATGGAGTGGTGGCATGGCAATCCACCGGTGCCTTGTTGGTCGCGCGAAATGGCGAATCGCGAAGCCGATTCCATTCACGATCTGTTGAATTTTCTTGTTGAGAGTGGCGCGCGCGTGGTGAACATGTCGTGGGGTCGTTACGAACGCAGCTACCAGAAGAATCTCGAACAATGCGCGAAAGAACTTCCGCTCGAAGAGCGCAACGCAATTGCGCGCTATTCGGTTGATACAATCCGTGCAGTGTTGCGCGCGGGTATGATGGCCGCCCCGCGTGTGCTATTCGTTGGCGCTGCAGGCAACGAGGGAAAAACAATTACGCAATCAAATCCGGCCACGCGACTTGATTTGCCGAACTTCATGTTGATTGGCGCAGTCGATCGCTCGGGCACGAAAGCGAGCTTCTCAAACGCTGGCCCAGAAGTCGCACTGTATGCCAACGGTTGGCGAATTCCAGGGCGCCTCCCCGGCGGCGTGATGGCGTACGGAACGGGTACTTCACTCGCGGCACCTCTCGTTTCGAATACGGCGGCGAAAATGTTGGCGGTGAATTCGCAACTCACGGGCGCAGATTTGCGTCGACTCCTGCAGCAAACGGCTGACACAAATTCGGCCGGACTGCGACTGATGCATTCGGCGAAGGCGGTTGAGTCGGCGCGCGCATCGCTTGGGGGGCGCTGAGCACTATCATTGGTATTGTGTTGAGCACCCTATTCCGTGTGGAGATCTGAAATGCGCGCACGCTCCAAAGTCGCAATCAAACTCGTTAAGAAACTCGCTACCAAACTTGCAGTCGGGACGTTGCTCCTGAGCGTTCCAATATTCGCCGACGCACAAGCCAACCTCGACTGGCCCAACCTTCAGAAATTTGTTAAAGCCAATGCGGAGCTATCACCGCCGGCCGCTAACGTGAATCGCGTCGTGTTCATGGGCAACTCCATATTCGAAGCGTGGGCGCCACTGTTCGCGCAACAGTTTCCCGGCAAACCGTACATCGGTCGCGGCATCAGTGGTCAAACCACTCCGCAAATGTTGATCCGATTTCGACAGGATGTTATCGCACTCAAACCTGCCGTTGTCGTAATTCTCGCTGGCACAAATGACATTGCGGGCAACACGGGCCCGTCAACGCTGGAAATGATTGAAGACAACCTCGCGTCAATGAGCGAACTTGCACAAGCCAACGGGATTCGCGTTGTGATCTGTTCCGTATTGCCAGTGTTCGACTATCCGTGGAAGCCTGGACTCACGCCAGCGCCGAAAATTGTTGCGCTCAATGCGTGGATCAAGCATTACGCGGCTTCACACAAAGCGGAGTACGCCGATTTTCACTCGGCCATGGCCGACGATCGACAAGGTTTGCCGAAGGAACTCGCGAATGATGGCGTGCATCCGACGGCTGCGGGTTATAGAATCATGGTGCCAATTGTTGAACGTGCCATCACTGCGGCGCTCGCGAAGAAGTAGCAATTGTCCACCCACGTCGTTCTCGTTCACCCCGAAATTCACTGGAACACTGGTAACGCGGGGCGCACGTGTCTCGCGGCTGGCGCAACATTGCATCTCATAGAGCCACTTGGTTTCTCGCTGAACGAACGTGAAGTGAAACGCGCCGGACTCGATTATTGGGAGCATGTTGATTTGCGTGTGTGGCCCAGTTGGGAGGCGTTCGAGAAAGAATTGTCGACACTGGGTGAACCGTTCTTCTTTTCAACCAAGGCCACGCAAGTCTTCTGGGACGCACCACTCGGCGCTTCCGAAAACGTGGTTCTGGTATTCGGACGCGAAACCGGTGGGCTTCCCAGTGCATTGCATGAGAAATATCGTGATCAGTTTGTGACGATGCCGATTGAATCATCGCACGTGCGTTCACTGAATCTTTCAACAAGTGTCGCGATTGCCGTGTATGAAGTGATGCGGCAGCGGCGGGCAAACAATCTGTAATTCGCGCGTGATCGCCAATTCTAAACTGAGTGGCCATTTAATGATTACCAAACGATTCGGGATGTTCTTGCTTGTGACCGCGGTATTGTGCGTTGCAGCCTGCTCGCATCACCGCGCGCCAATTGCTGTCGCTTATGAGCCCGCACCCGGTCGCCCAGCCGCTCCCGACCGGCCGAGCACCGAGGTTGACGCGGCGAAGATGTTGCACGTGGCGCTTTTGACCGCTTGGTGCGCAGTGTTCACCGTGGGCCGATTCCTTTCGCAAATGCGTTGCGATTGCAAGTACTTCAAGAGTCGATTGGCGAGCTGTTAAGGCACTGCATCAGTATCTCGAAACATTCGCGCGCCAAAACCCCTTGAATCGCGCACGATAGCACAAGAGTAAGCCTGTGGTAAACGGGCATCCGCCTCACCAAACTCGGATCCAATATGGCGATGCAACTTTAGTGCGCCCTCATGGCTACGTCGCATAGCGTTCGAGAAATCTTCTGACGAATCGGTCAGATGCACTGCATCGAACGCTTGCCATCAACAGCTTAGCCCTGTGCATATCACGACGACCTCTCCCTACCAAATTGTTCGTGCTCAAGCGCATCACCTTTCGGCATTGCACAATATCGAATTGTTGGCCGCTACAATGCTTCGTGGTCACGCTCCCGAATCGGTACTCGCGGAAACCACGCCCGTTGAGCAATTCCATCGCGTACAGCAGCAGGGGACGCTCTGGGTTGCATTGCTCAGTGCGACTCCGGTTGGTTTCGCTCACGTTGAAATGCTTGATGCGCGGCATCCTCATCTCGATGAGTTGGATGTGTTGCCCGATTATGGGCGGCGGGGAATTGGCAGTGCGTTGGTGCGAACCGTGGTGGAATGGGCTCGTCACGCCGGTTTTCCAGACGTGACACTGTCAACGTTTCGGTCCGTGCCATGGAACATGCCGTTCTATTCAAAACTTGGGTTCACGGCTATGCACGGCGACGAGCTGAGTGCTGAACTCAAAGCTGTCGTGGAAAACGAATCGGCGCGCGGATTGGCTGCCAACGCACGGGTGATAATGCGATACGACTTGGATAAATCGCACGAAGAATACTTCACAGAACCCACCATGCCGCTGTAACATTCACGCATGAAAACTCTCTTTCAGCCGGAACGCGTTTCCGAAATCAAGGCGCGACTCGCCAAGCTGCAACCGACCTCAGAACGTCAGTGGGGCAAGATGAACGCCCCGCAAATGCTCGCCCACACATCCATGGGGGTGCAGATGGCAACGGGAGAACTGAAGTTGCCCCGCGTAATGATTGGCCGAGTGCTCGGTCCAGTCATCAAGTCGTTGGCGTTGAAGGACGATGAGCCGATGCGCAAAAATTCACCGACCGTGCCAGCCATTGTCGTGTCGGACGAGCGCGACCTGGAAGTTGAGCGCGCCAAATTACTCAAGCTGATCGATCAGTTGGTGGCGGCCGGCTCCAATAAATGCACCACGCACCCGCATAGCTTTTTTGGAAAATTGACGGGCGAGCAATGGGGCATTCTCATGTATAAACATCTCGATCATCATTTGCGGCAGTTTGGTGTGTAGTTTGCACAAGAAATTCAGAAAGATTGAAACATTAGTTTGAACATCTCTTCGGTATTGCGGCGATAGTTGCCGAAGTAGAAGTTGTGCGCCATGCAAACTCAGCCCGAAACGCGCACATTTTTTGGCCAGCCCATTGGACTCGCTTACCTTGCATTCACCGAAGCGTGGGAGCGCTTTTCATTTTATGGGATGACCGCTTTGCTCGTGCTGTACATGAGCCAGGCGCTGTTCGTTCCGGGCCACATTGAACACATTGCGGGATTTGCGGTTTTGCGCAGCGCCCTTGAGTCGCTGTTCGGCCCGCTCACCACACTGGCACTCGCGTCGCAGATTTACGGTATGTACACGGGCTTCGTGTATTTCACGCCGGTGTTTGGAGGACTTGTTGCCGACCGGTTGCTCGGACGAAAACGCACTGTAGTATTGGGCGCGCTGCTAATGAGTGCCGGGCACGTTGCAATGGCTTTTGATGTGTCATTCTTGATTGCATTGGCACTGTTGATTGTCGGATGCGGTTTGCTCAAAGGCAATATCTCCACGCAGGTTGGATCGTTGTACAAGGAAGATGACGGCGCCGGACGAACCCGCGGCTTCGCGATTTTTTCAATCGGGATCAATGTTGGTGCGGTGGCCGGTCCCCTTGTTTGCGGCCTGCTTGCACAGCAATTCGGATGGCACGCGGGATTCGGTCTGGCGGGCGTGCTCATGATTTGCGGCTTGATTACGTATCTCGTGGGCTACAGCACGCTACCCGAAGTCGCACCGGGAAGATCCGCGTCTGGCGCACATGCACCAATCACTGCGGCCGATCGCCGGCGACTCGTCGCACTCGTTGTCGTGATGATGCTCTCGATACCGCAATCAATCGCCTACTACCAGAACTCCAACATGGGGTTGGTGTGGATTGACAAGCACGTCAATCTCAATCTGCTCGGCTTTCACGTGCCGGTAGCATGGTTCAATTCGATTGATTCCTTTGTCAGCATCATTGCCGTTCCGTTTCTCTTCTCGCTGTGGAAGTGGCAAGCATCGGGTCGCGGTGAGCCAGGAGAAATTGGAAAGATTGCGACCGGTGCGTGTATTGCCTGCGCGGCCAACTTGTTACTCGTGGTCGGCTGCACACTCAGCGATAACGTGTCGGTGTTATATCCACTCATGTACGATTTCCTGCTCGGCGTGGCGTTTTTGTATTATTGGCCAACGTTGCTTGCGCTCGTCTCGAGTGCGGCTCCTGCTTCACTCAAGGCTACTATGATGGGTGTAGCGTTTCTGACGCTTTTCCTTTCAAACGTTACGATCGGCTGGTTGGGAACGGTTTACGAGCACACTTCGCCAGCGAATTTCTGGGCGTTGCATGCGGCTATTGCCGGTGCCGGCGCGATCTTGGCACTACTTTTGAAGAAGCCGCTCGCCAGCCGATTGCTCCGGTAGGCACATGACTTCGGCGTTGCTTGCGATTCGCACGCGGAGCGTGATACAATCTGCAGTTCTCAGTCACATCTTTCAGAGAATTTGAAATGCTTCGCCTGTCGCTCGTCATCGTTCTCGCTGCGAACATCGCGCTGACCGTCGGTTGCAGTCGCGCCAATGCCGCAACGCAAAAAGATTCGTCGGTTTTCCAACCAGGACCGGTCGCCTTGAAAAACGGCGCTAACACGGTTGAAATACTCGGCGACGGCTCTCCGGCGCAGGTATTCGTCGCGTGGCGCGGCAACTACAATGCGCACGGCTTTAGTGCTGCGACATTCTACGTACGCGGAAAAAGCGACCGATCAGATTCGGCAGAGTGGAATCTCGTGCCATTCTTTGGCGGACCACAGGATGGTGTCACCGGTCGCAATGAATTTTTGACATCCGAAGGCGCCGACTGCACTGTCGGCGATATTCGCGTTGTGCAGAAGTCACACGCTGCAGTTGAAATCGTCATTGGCAAGCGTGATTTGGCGAAATCCTTTGTCGATTCTGAACCCGTGCACTTTGATTACTACAAGTTGACGCGCAACACCGACGACGGAGTGGGACGACCACCATATTTTTTCCAGTTCACACACAGCGTGGCCGCAAAACATAACTACTGCGATGTAAACGTTGCGTTCAATAAAGAACTAAGCTTAGGCGTCGCTGGTATCGCTCAGAGCGACGCATCGTCATACCCCGAAAAACACTGATCGTTTTAGGCCGAGTTGCCGGATGCGGTCGGCATCAGTTTAACCAGCACTACTGCCCGCAGAGCGAGGCACACGCCCACTCCTACGGTAACAATGCCAACAGCCCGCGCGGCGCGCACTGCATTCCGCGACAGTCTCTCGAACGAAACCGCGACTGCAACAACCACCATCGCGCCCAGATCGCCGGCTGAAGAAATTGTTGGAGGCATGTCGACTACGGCTTCGCGGGCACAAACCAATCCCCGCGAAGCCAATCGGCCACCATGCCGAGTTCCTTCAACGTCAATGTCTTCTCTTTGAAAAATGATGGCATGCGATCGTTGTTATCGCCAAAGAATCGTTCGTGCGAGGGATCTGAAATAAACGCAACCATCCAATCTTTCGAACCGTAGCCCGTTAAGTCAGGGCTACCCTTGCCCGCATCGTGAAATGTGTGGCACGCGCCGCAACTGACTTTCGGATCACGCATAATTGCGCGTCCTTCTTCAATCAACGCTGCGTCTTGTTTGTCGAGTGCAACTTGCGACTTGAGACCGGCTTCCGCAGACAACGCGAGAATCACTTTGTGCAGTGAGTCTTTTTGCGCTGGCGTCGCATTCAGAACATGTTCCCCAATCCAGCTCACCATGTCGCCGTCTTTGAGTGCAGTTCCGCCCCAATGACGCGAACCAACGATTTCCTTCGGATCGAAGAAGCGCGCAATCCATTCACGACTGCCAAATCCCTTCAAGTCCGACGCCGAAATTGAGTCTTTTGGCAATGCGTTGCCAAGTCCGTCATGTCCATCATAACGATGACACGATGAACAGTTCTTCGAGAAAATGCGTGGCCCCTGCGTAAGCGCATCTTCACGCATCAACGTCGTTGCGCCTGAAATCGGAATGCCTTGATCGGCGAGTACCACTGCACGATCGGCGTCGCGTTCAGCCATGAGTCGCGCCGCGATGTAATCGGGATCTTTCTTGTCTGCGGCGACAGCCAACCACGTCAACAACGCAACACCCGCCAACATGACGCCGATGAATCCGAGGTTAAAGCGATGACCGAGTTTCCATTTTCCGAAATACGGCATCGCGACCAACAGAATCATCAACAGGGTTGGCAACAATATCGCGCCAATAAATTCGGTGCGTCCCGGGAAATACTTGAGCAGCTGATACAAAAACAGGAAATACCATTCGGGGCGCGCGGCCGAGAATTGTTCGGATGGATCGGCCGGAGCACCCAATGGTGCACCGTGATAACGCACAATAAAGAACATCACAACGACCAACACGGCGAGACACGCGACCACATCGCGCAACACCTGATCGGGCCAGAACTGCGCATCGGGGCGCCGCTTTGGAAGTGCGGGAGTTAATCCGTGGCGACGAAACAGGAAAACGTGGACGGCAATGAAAATGACAATGGCCGCAGGAATGACGCCGGCATGTAATGCAAAAAATCTTGTCAGTGTATGATGCCCGTAACTATCACCACCAACAACGAGTGTTTGCAACGCGGGGCCAATTCCTGGATTAATTCCAATAAGATTTGTCGATACCGCCGTTGCCCAAAAACCATTCTGATCCCACGGCAACAAGTAACCGGTCAGCGACAACGCCAACACCATCAACAACAATCCAACACCAAACCAGAAATTCACTTCACGCGGCGCTTTGTACGCGCCGTCGATAACGACTTGCATCAAATGCAGAATGAGCAGAATCGTCATCGCTTGCGCGACGAAATGGTGGAGGCCGCGTAAAAACCAGCCACCCCACATTTGATTTTGTATGTAGTAAACGCTTTCCCAGGCCGTCTGCGAACTCGGGCTGTACGACATCCACAGGAACAGTCCCGTGATCACTTGCACAGCGAAGAAGAACGTGAGCGTCGAGCCCCACACATATCGCCAACGCGCGCCACCGGGCACGTTCTCGAACAACAACTCGTTCAGTAACGCCTTGTAACCGACGCGTTCGTCCAGCCAGGCGCGCATCAGACAGGAATTTTTTCTGACGTTCCTTTGCGGAAGTTCTGGAATTTCACCCAGACCTCACCATTCGCCCGAACTTCGGCAACGAGTTCGTCCATGCCGCGCGGACTTGGGCTTTTCGGATCGAGGATTTTTCCATCGACCGAGAAACTGCTTTTATGACACGGGCAAACGTAGCCGCCCTTCTCGGCATTGAACCCAATTGAACAGCCGAGGTGCGGACACACGGCGTTCAAAACACGAACTGACTTGGGTCCCGTTTTTTGCACGTACACTGAACCGACGGGAACATCAGCGGTCTTATTCCATGCGTCGACCAGTTCATCCAACACCGGCAGCTTGCGCGGCTCGCCGTTTTTGGGAAGCGAGCCGATGGTGGCAACGCGCACCATTCCGCGGGTTTCCGATTTGCGGCGCAGTGGATCGAGGAATGTGAACAGTCCGGCAACCGGCGCGACGACTGTGATGATTCCGCCAACTACAAGCGCCGCAGCCTTCGTAAGAAAGCCACGGCGCTTCAACTCATTCGGCAAACTTCCTTGATCGTTCATGCTACCGGAGAGAAAAACGTGTACGCTCTGCTTACTTAATGATGAGTTGCGCAACCATCATCTTCGCGAGATGCGGTTTACAGTAGTATTTGTACGTGCCCTTGGGCATGCCGTCGAACACAATGACGTAAGTGTCGCCCGCCGTCGGCTTACGCGGGCCAAGGAGCGGGGCGATAGTGTCGGGCATGGCTTTCCGGAGCAATTCAACTGCGCCCGCTGGAACGCTGTCGGCCCAGAAGCCAACGTTGTGGCTTCCTGAAACGGCAAGCCATTTCACAGTATCGCCGGCCTGAATGGTGAGCTCGGCGGGCTCAAATGTTTGCTTGCCGTCCTGGGTAATCATTTTGACCTCCCAGGTTTTGGCCTTACGCACGGGCATCGGTTTGGCCGAGGCGTTCTGTGTGGTAACAACAGCGGCTGCGGCAATTGCTATGACTGCCAGCACGGATGTGCGAATGCGACTCGAGCTCACGGAACTCTCCTACGGGTTCGGATGGGTCGGGATCGGGATGCGGATACCTGTGCTTCTTAAACGCGTAGCGAAGGTCAACCGCTGACCGTTTGGCCACCCACGACGGTGCGTACAATCTGTATGTCTTTGATCTTTTCCTGATTAACAGAGTGCGGATCGTCGGCGAGAACCACGAAGTCGGCCAGTTTGCCCGAGGTGATTGACCCCTTGAGGCCTTCCTCGTGCGAGGCATAGGCACCGTTTAGCGTGTTTACGCGTAGCGCTTCGTCGACCGTGATGCGCTGATTGGCTCCCCAGGTGGTGCCGTCCCAACCCGTGCGCGTGACCATGCCCTGAATGCCCATGAGTGGCGCAAACGGACCCGGGCTAAAATCTGAACCTGCCGCGGCGGGAATTCCCGCGTCGAGCATGGTGCGATACGCCATGCTCCGCTTCATCAGCTCTTCACCGTAAAACACAAACTTGTCGGTGTTGTAGTACGCGTAGGTTGTGAACATGGCGGGCACGGCACCAACGGCCTTGATGCGACGAATGAGATTGTCGTTGATCAATGTGCAGTGCGTGATTTTCGGTCGCGTGTCGGCGCGCGGAAAAAGTTTTTGTGCGCGTTCAACGGCCGTGAGATACATGTCGATGGCGACGTCACCGTTCGCATGACAATTCACTTGAATGCCGGCGCGATGCATGCGTTCAATCCACGCGTTCAGTGTGTCCTGCGTTTCGGTGATGTTGCCTTTGTATTCGGGAGTGACACCTGCGTACGGCGTGCTCATTGCCATCGTGCGTTCGGAGAACGAACCATCGACGGTGTGTTCTGAGGTCGCGCCAAACTTGATCCATTCGTCACCAAATCCGCTCCTGATGCCGCTGGTGATCATTGACTCGAGCACACGGCCACTGGCTTCGTAGCTCACGCGATGTTTGAGCTCGCCGCGAGCGTGCACGTCCTGAATTGCGGTGAGATCGCCCCCTTCGTGATGCACGCTCGTTAGTCCGTAGTGCGCGAACTGTTTGGAGATGTGCGCGATGCCATCGCGTTCGCGCTGTGCGGTTTGTTCGGCAGTGTATGTAGGTCGCGTACCAATACGCTCAACGACACCACGCGCTTGATCGGTCACGCGTCCATTGAGTTCACCATTCGTGTCGCGGTCGTAGGTACCGCCGGGCATGTTGCGTGTGTCCTTGTTAATTCCGGCCATCGACAACGCTTTGTTGTTGTAGAACGAGGTGTGGCCACCGCGATGACGCACAACAACCGGATGTTCGGTTGACACCTGATCGAGATCGTGAACGTTGATGAGGCGTTTGTCTTTCAGCTTGGTGTCATCATGGAAGTAGCCTTCCACCCACATTCCCGCGGGAGTTTTCGCCGCTTTCGCGCGTAACTTTTCAATGATGCTGGCTATGGTAACGAATTCGACTTCAAACGGATTGCCAACGAGCACTTCGTACAGCAGCGTGGTGCCGCCAGCGTGATTGTGGCAATCGATGAAGCCAGGCACGATTGTCATTTGCTTAGCGTCGAATATTTGTGTGCCTTTGCCCGTGAGCGATTTCATTTGGGCGGTCGTGCCAACTGCGATGAAGCGTCCGTCTTTTATGGCGAAGGCCTCGGCGTTCGGTAATCGTGAGTCGACGGTGTAGACTTTCGCATTAGTGACAACGAGGTCGGCGAATACGTCGCGAACTGTTGCGGAGTTCGCGTTGAAATGGCGCAAGGCGTGCGCGACTTGCAGCGGGGTGGCGTTGGCGAGTCGAGGTGACGAGATGAGACTGGCCAGGCTGGCGGCGCCAAGGCCCATGAATTCGCGACGGGTGGGGCGATTGCTCATGACGGATTCCTGTGCGGCAACGGGGAGGAGCGACAACGGTGCGACACAGGCCGGATGATTGCAAGATTGCGCGTAGCGTCCTGGCGGGGAGGGCAATGTTGTTTTGGCTTGTCGGCTTTTCGGATTTTGGGCTGGATGGTGCGGGGCTTGTAGGCTCGATGGGGCGGTTGGGCTTTGGTTTGATGGGGTGCTGGGCATTTGGATGGAACGCAACTGCAAGCCCGCGAGCCGAAGAACCGGATCACCACGGGCCAAACTGCCGAACAGCCGACGAAATGGCAGTTGCTTTTGGCTCACCGGCCGATAGTTGTCCGTCAGCTATCAGCTGTCATCAATAGGCGCGATCCGTCTCCCGCCTATTGCCGTTTA
>JBDUAX010000315.1:0-5653 GCA_040004455.1 Gemmatimonadaceae bacterium | reverse complement strand
TCTCCCTGTTCGATAGACCAGCACTGCCGTCACTCCTTGTGTTCGCAACGAATCACCCAAATATGAGCTGTGCGCAACCGACTCAAATGCACCCGTAAAAATCGAAATCTTGCCGTCGGCCTGCTTAAGCGCGTAGGCCGAAATTCCGCGCTTTGTAAAGTCTCCCAGGGCACCAGCCGAGGCCTCGACTGACAACTTTTCCGCCAATCGAAACGCATAGGGATATTGATAGATGCTGCCCGCCGTCGGTCCAAGCACTTTTGCCGCTCGCAAACGCGCGAGCAAGGCCTCGGCCGACGCCTCATCTTCACTCGCACCGACCGTCAAGCGAAACCACACTGAGTTATCGTTGCCACCCAGAATAACAGGGGAGATGGTCAACGCGGGGAGCGATTGCACACGCGGGTCTGAAATCGCGCTCTCGCGAGTGTTGGCGGCCACCAGGTACACCGTGTAAGCAGCGGCTCTGGCTGAGTCCGCCGGATTTGCCACCGTTACCAGCCCTTGGCCTGTTGCCGACCTCTTTGCCGTATCAGTTGCGGCCTGAGCAGCACCTGAAATGCTGTCTGGGGTTGCCGAGCCCGGCTTCGTGCTGTCTGCGATTGTCTTTCCGTTCTCGTTCGCTGCGCTGGCATGCCCCGTAAACAAGTTCGCAATTGGCTCGGGTAGCCGCGCGACGATTTGCGGCCAGAGAATACCCACCAAGAGTGCAATGGCAGCGGTCGCGAATATCGCCGCGATGATCTTTCGACGCCGACTGCTGGTGTCTTCGCTACCAACTTCGCGTGCCTTCTCCACCACTCTGGCCACTTCTGGCGATGTGGGGCGGGGCATCGCAACCACTTGAACACCGGCCGGAGCTGTCGGTGCAGGACTGCCGATTGGAAACACAGCACCGATGAAATTGCACAAATCATCGAACCCCGGTACATCGGGCCTGGCCACTACCAGCAACAACGCTCCAACCTGGTGAAATCCCGCAGCGAGCTTTCTCCACCGCTCATTGCGATACACGGCTTCCGTCGCCACGGCCTCCGTGCCACTCGGCATCAGAAATACGTTCGCCGACCCTTCCAGTGGTCGCGCAATCTTGTTCAGCGACACGCCGTACAAAAAGCTGTCGGAAATGCCATGGCCGTCATCACCTGTGACGAGTGATTGCAACGGCGGCACTTCTCCAACAAGGTCCGCAATTGCAACGCGACGCACGGAACCGTGCACACGCGCTGCTCCCAGCGCGAACGACGCGGCGGATGCGACATCGAAGCTTGCGATGACAACCGCATTTACGTGTTCAAGTAGGGGCGCCGCATTACGACCAAGCGCCTCCCATGATACGAACGGAGCTACGGGCGAAGTCAGGGTGCGCCCTCGAAAATCCAGTACGGTTGACCCGATGCCTTTCCAATGCGCTCGGCCTCAGCTCGCGACGAATACGGTCCAAGCGTAACGCGAAACACTGTCTTGCCCGAACGTGTTGCCGTTGAAATGCGTGGAGTCATGCCGTCCACTTTCACCAATGACGCTGCGTCGCGCGCAAGTCGCTCCGTCAATACCGCTGCGAATTGCACCGTGAACATCGGCGGTCCGCTGGTATCAGATTTCGCAACAACGCTATCGCGTCCACGATCGGTGGTTGTCGATGTCCCCGTGTTTGTATCTGGAGGCGCGGCCCGATTGGCGTTACGGGCGCTGTCACCGCCACCACTTCCGGTGCGAAACTCAACGGGTTCATCGAGCGATGCCGAACGCGGCCGGAATCCATTCCAACGCAACACCGACCAGAAGTCGCGCGCACCGTTTGCAATTGTGCGTGCGGTAGCAAACGTTTGATCGTTTGCGATAATCACACTCGTTCCATGTGCCAACGCGATTTGTCCGTCCGGAAGCACGAGGGGCAAATCGTCACGCCATTCGCTTTGCAACGTGCCCAAAACCTTGTCGCTGGCAACGCTGACCACCCAGATGGTATCAGCTGGCCCACGGACCAGCACAATGCGACCGAGCGGATCCATGCGTAAACCGCGTGCCGCACCCGGCAGCTTCACCTTGCCAACGACGCTCTCTTCAAAGCGGTCAATCACGCGCAGAAGTTCCTCGCCTTTAAGCGCGACGAACAACCGGTCACCGCTAGGGGTTGATGTGAGCGCCGTAACCGGATCACCCATGGAAACCTGCAATGCCTTACCGAGATCGCGGCTGCGAACGGATAGAACAGTTTTATTAGCCGCAAAAAACAGGCGCTCGCCATTCGTTGTGGCGGTTGGCGCAAGTGTGCTGGTCAGTTCCTGCGGCGTTCCTTTTACATCAATCGAAATGCTATCAACGAGTTCTGTTCCGGGTGGACGAACGCGCCACACAAACACTCTCTTGCCCAGAACACCCGCTAAAACCAGTGAGCCGTCTTCCTGCGGGAATAGTGCGGACGTCGGAAATTTCGGTTTGAATTTCCAATCACCACCACTGGTCGTGTAGCGCGTTACGTCGCCATTGGCGAGCAGCGCGTAAATCGCATCGCCGTCAACGGAACGAACTTCAACGGGAGCTTCGCCTCCTGACACACTAACTGAGCCAAGGCGAAGATCAATTCGCACTGCGCGACCCGCAGCATCGGCACCGGCGAGATATCCTTGCTCGGGGTCGAACGCAATTATCCGGGCAAGCGACGGCGTCCGCTGGCTTGAGCGCCAGAGGACCGAGTCAAGCCCGGGATAGCGGTAAGCCGAAATGAAACCGCCATTGCGCGACGCGCGCAAAACGATTGGATCGGGACCGCCTGGAATAGTTGGTGGGGCGCCTGCTCCGGCGGGGCGAGAACTGCTGTCAGAACAGCCACATGCAAGGAGCAAAAGCGCCAACGCGAAGAGCGTGCGCACGGGACTAAGCTATCCCGACGGAGAGCACCGGGGGAGGGGCAGATCGCACGAACAAAAGAGGACCATCAGCATTGCGCCGACGGCCCTCTTTACAGTGTGATCCAGGCAGCAAAGTCGCTACGTCGTACCTAGTAACTCGCGCCCAATGTGAAAGTGCCGTAGCCCTTGATTCCCGGACGATTCTGCGGGAACGCGTAGTCGTACTTGAGAATTGCGATGTTGAACAAATTCATGCGCAATCCCCAACCAAAGCTCCTGAGTAACGCGCGTTCGGAGAGGTAGTTGTAGTTCGCGCCAGGAGTAGCTAACAGCTTTTGTCCCTTCGACCAGGCAACGCCAGCATCGTAAAAGAACAAGCCTTCAATAGGTGGTATCGGCAACCCTCGATTGGCAACGCGCAACACTGGAAAGCGAAGCTCGAGATTTCCAAATGCAACGCGACTTCCCAACGTTTCGGTGGTGCTGCAACCGGCACCATTATCCGTTGGCAGTCCTGAACAACTGCCGTTCACTGCATCACGATCAAAACCGCGAATGAACTGCGGATTCCCAACCCACTTCGGGAAGCGCGCTTCATCACGACCTTGCGCAATACTCGTGGTCACGCGCCCAGCCAACCACAAATAGTTAAACAGAATTGGCACGTACTTTCTCGCGTCAACGAGATAGTCCATGTAATGCCATGAACCGAAATTTGGTTGCGCCTGCGCACGAATTCGCTGACCGGAAATTGGTCCGGTGTATCCGTTCAACGAGTTGTCGTTTACGAATGCAATGAACGGCGCCAGAGTTGTTGCCGACGCGACATTGCGCGTGGGTTGCTGCGTCCAGTCGGTCGCGAGACCGAAATCGTAGTCGACTGTGCGTGTGTAGGCATACACCTGCTGATCGATGTTGTCGACACGCGCACCAAACTCAAATCGAGTAAACCGATTGAGTGGATACAACAGTGACGCGTACGCTTCGCGAATCACCAGTCGGGTGATGTCTGTTTCCTGCAACGTTTGCGCGCCGGTGGTCGGCGTTTCGCTTGCTCCCGACAGAATGTACGCCGGTGCCTGAACGAACCCCGTTTCGTATTGCAGACGTCGCGCCAGATTTGTAAAGCCAACAAACACGCTTGCATCGCTAAGCTGGCCGTTCAGTGAACCCGACAATGCCAGGCGATGATCTCCCAGCAAATCACCAAGCACGATGGTCGTTCCACCATACGCGCCCTGGCCAAATCCTCCTTGCTGGTAACCGATGCTCGGCTGCGAGATGTACTCGGGCGTCAATCGCACTTTGTACTTGTAGTCCTTAAAGCGCGTGGAGTCTGGCAACGCAAAGTTGAAACTGTCCATTAATGCTGTAATACTCACCGACTCCGTCCCCAGCTTCGGCAAATTGCTTGCCGCCAATTCACCGGAAAGGCGCGGTCCAACCATCGGTGCGCGATACACTGACGTACGCGTTTGCGTTGTGTCTCGCACGGCCGCCGCCGGCAAGTGCGCAATTGGCGCGGTAACGGGTTGACCCGCAATCAGTGGTACAGGGGCACCGGCAGTCGTTGATGTACCTGAACTCGCCACGCCGTTGCTGGCAGCCGCGCCATTACTTGCAACTACGGGTTTTCCGATTTCACGGAATGGTTCCTTCCTGAGCGCGCGCGGATTCGCGATGCGCCAAACCGTGTTGTCGCTTTTCTCGTAATAAACGAATGCCAGTACGTCGGAACCACGCGACCAGGTTATTGCCGGAGATACTTCGGCGATTGCCGTAATCGCACCAACAACATTCGTCAGTTGATAGTGCTGCTTGTCGCCGAGGTCATACAGGTACAAGTTCGCAATGCCCGTGCGGTCAGAGACATACGCCAGCGACTTCCCATCGGGAGCCCACTGTGGATTGATGTTCAATCCACCTTGCCCGGGAATGACCGTGATCTCGCCAGTGGCAACATCGTATAACGAGATTTTCCATTTGCCGATTCGTAGAATCTCAAAATCGGTTTCTGGCCCGCGATCACTTGCGAACGCAATCGTTTTTCCATCAGGCGACCACTGCGGCATTTCATCGCCGTAACGATCCTTCGTGAGTTGCTTGAGATTCGTTCCATCGGCATTCACGGTGTAGAGATCGCTCAACCCGTGTTTCATTCCGGAGAACACCAACATCTTACCGTCGGGTGACCACGCTGGGCTCAACACCTGATCAAGATCGAAATCAATGCGTTTGTAAACGTCGCGCGATTTGAGATCGAGCAAATTCAGAATGTCGCGGCCACCGCGCTGACTCGTAAACGCCAGCGATTTCCCATCGGGCGAAAACGACGGCTGCGAGTAGATGTAGCGCAACTGTTCGAAGTTGGCATTCGTGGTCGACTTCACCAGACGTGATTGGCGCTTGCCCGTTTCGGCATCGGCCAGATACAAGTCAGGGAAAACTTCTCCCTTAAGCAAGGATCCGTAGCCGATGAAAGCGATTTGCTTGCCGTCGTTCGACAGCGCGGGTGCCACGAACAAATTCGCGAGATTTCCGCCGGTGCGATGTTCACTCAACAACGGTTCGGCAAACTTGCGGGGACGGTCCAGCTGCGCAACGGTCGGCAAATACTTCGCTTGCATTGCCTGCTTCCACTCTTCGTTCAACTCCGTCAACGAAACGCCCAACTCACGTTTGAACGAACGCTCCAAACCAAGACTCGGAATCGAGTTCATGATTTCAGCGATGACTTCGTCTCCCCAACGATTGCCGATGTATTGCCACAACGATAATCCGTAGCGATACGGAAAATA